>CAZLOC010000066.1:3600-13004 GCA_964560935.1 uncultured Anaerolineaceae bacterium
GAACTCAACCAACCTGCTCCCGAATTTACCCTGCCCGATCTGGATGGACGCATCCACATGTTGGGCGACTATCGCGGCCGGATCGTGATTGTCAACTTCTGGTCAGCGGAGTGCCCGCACTCCCAGCGCTTCGACGCGGACATCACGGCTTGCCTCGCCCAATGGGGCGCGGAAGTGGCCCTGCTCTCCATCGCTTCGAACGCGGACGAACCGGAGGGGATCCTGGCGGCGACAGCCCGCCATCGTGAGATCCCGGTCGTTCTAAGGGATGTAGACCAAGCGGTCGCGGATCGATACGGGGCGCAGACCACACCGCACGCTTTCCTTATCGACCGTCAGGGCATCCTGCGCTATCGCGGCGCAGTGGACGATGTCTCATTTCGGCAGCGCGAACCGACACGATTCTATTTGCAGGAGGCGGCCGAGGCTTTATTGGCTGGTCGTCTGCCAGACATAGCCGAAGTTCAGCCATTCGGTTGTACCATCGTGCGTTATGCCTGATTCATGCTAGAATAAATCGAAATGGACGCCACCAAACGTGCGATATTCTTACGAAAAATTCACCTGTTCCACGACCTGACCGATGACCAGTTGTTGCAGATCGCTGAGAGATTTTCCGAGGAATCCTTCGATACGGGCACGGTGATCCTCGAGCAGGGCGCACTGGCTGACAGCTTTTATTTAATCTATAGTGGCCAAGTGCGGGTATATCGTCGGCGTGAGGGGCGCGAACAGGAACTGGCGACTTTGGTAAGCGGTGATTATTTCGGTGAGATGGAAATTCTCAGCCATCGGGGAGCGCGTAGCGCGAGTGTCTCTGCCTTAGTATCCACTCTGGCTTTGCGAATATCAAGCAACGATCTTGCCGAAATACTAAAAACCTATCCCAACATAAAACCCAATATTGAAATTGCCATCGCAAGCCGCAAGTTGGCACGCACCGTGCGTTTTAAGTGGCTGCGCAAGGATGAAGTAGTCTATTTTTTAGCGCGGAAGCATTCGTTTTTCCTGTTGCAGGTTTTGATTGCGCCGGTCACGGCTTTGCTGCTTCCCGCCTTCTTATTCCTCTGGGGCGGCCTCTCCGGATCGACTGCTGCCATTTCATTTGGTGTCGTTGCTTTGGTGCTGATCCTGGGTTGGATCGCCTGGAGCGTCATTGACTGGGGCAATGATTATTACATCGTCACCAACCAGCGTGTGGTCTGGCTGGAAAAAGTGATCGGATTATATGACAGCCGCAGTGAAGCGCCTCTGACACAGATCCTGTCTGTTAGCGTAGAAGCCGACCTTGTCGGGCGGGCGCTTGGTTACGGGGATGTGCTCGTGCGCACGTTTGTAGGGGCAATCCCGTTCCGGCGTGTGCTTCACCCTTATCAGGCGGCGCATATGGTGGAAGAATACTGGCATCGCGCGCAACAAGTCTCTGAACAGGCCGAGAAAGAGGCTTTTAAGGATGCGTTGCGCCAACGTTTGGGTTTGTTAAAACCACCGGATGGGAAGGTGGAAGCGCCGAAGGAAGAGAAGAAAATTGTCTTTCCACGCTTGTATAAGCCAAATTTCTTCAAACTATTATTCGCAAACCTGTTCAAAATGCGATTGGAAGAAGGCGCCATCATCACCTATCACAAGCACTGGTTCGTGCTCGCTCGCCAGGTTTTCCTCCCGTCAATGATTTTGCTGGGATTGCTGGGTTTGCTGGTTGTACGGTTATACACTCTCGCGTCCAATCCCGATCTGGCCTTGATCCAGACCCTGCCTGATGGTAGCCGTGCTGCGGATACAATAGCGGTATCGCTGCCGTTGTTGATGATCCTGGTGCTTGGCTGGTGGGTCTACCAGTATGTTGACTGGATGAACGACATCTTCCGCGTGACAAACGAACAGATTCTTGACATTGATCGCAAGCCCTTTGGCACCGAGGAACGCCGCGCCGCGCCCCTGGACAACATCCTGGGAACTCATTATGAGCGTATAGGGTTCCTTGGTTATATATTGAATTTTGGAACAGTGTATATCGATGTCGGCAGCACACAATTTACTTTTCAGGATGTGCTGGATCCGGCTGGCGTGCAATCGGACATAGATCACCGGCGCTTGTCGCGTATCGCTGCTAAGAAGGAAACCGAGCAGACAACAGAACGGAACCGCATGGCGGATTGGATAGCGTCCTATCATCAAAATGTGGAAGATTTGCGCCGTGAACAAGAACTCAAAGACGTAAAATCAAAAAACGATTAAAATCAGGCTCGACACAAACATTAGAGGCATTGAAATGGCAATACGAACTATCGTGACTTTACCGGACCCGGTCCTGCGTCGCAGGGCCCGGCCGGTTACCAAATTTGACAAGAACCTGCAAATCTTGATCGACGATATGATCGAGACCATGCGCAACGCGCCCGGCGTGGGCTTGGCTGCGCCGCAAGTGGGTGTATCGGAACGAGTGATCGTGGTGGAATATGCCGAACCCGAAGAGGTGGAAGAAGGCGAAGAGCCCAAGGAAGTTGAGCCAAAGTTGTATGTAATGGTCAATCCCGAGATCGTGAAAGCCTCACCGGAAACCATCGTTAGTGTTGAAGGCTGTTTATCAATCCCAACACTGGTTGGCGAAGTGGAGCGGGCGCATGAAGTCCGCCTTAAAGGCCTCAACCGCCGCGGCCAGCCGATGAAGCTCAAAGCTGAAGGCTGGCTGGCGCGTATCTTCCAGCATGAGATTGACCATATCAATGGCGTTGTCTTTACTGACAGGGCTACGCAAGTCTGGCAGCCGGAGGAGCCGGTGGAGGACAAGGTTTAATGATTCGCGTTTTACGTTTGACGAATTATGTCACTGGAACCTCATAGACGCAAACGTAATTCGTAAAACGTAATCTTTCCATGTACCTAAAACATCTCTCCCTGACCAATTTCCGCAACTTTGCCCGCCTGGACCTGGACATGCCCCGGCGGGTTGTTGTGCTGGTGGGCAGCAACGCCCAGGGCAAGACCAGCCTGTTGGAAGCGGTCTACTTCATGGCGGCTTTCACCTCCTTCCAGACGCACGCGGACAGGCAACTGGTCAATTTCATTGCCGCGCGTGATGCTCGGAAACAAGTTGTAGTCGGGCGGCTGGTGGCGGATTTCCAGCGCGGCAGGTCGGATCATCGCCTGGAGGCGCGCCTGATCTTGGAGCCGACTGGCGTCAATGGTGTGCGCCTGCGCAAAGAAGTGTTGTTGGATGGGGTGAAACGCTCGTTGAGTGATGTCATCGGACAATTCAATGCGGTCGTTTTTGTACCGCAGATGTCGCAGATTTTGGAAGGTGGACCGGATGAGCGCCGTCGCTATCTGAACCTGACGCTGGCGCAGACAATCCCGTCTTACGTTCGCGCGTTGAGTGAGTACAATCAGGCGCTCAGTCAGCGCAATGCATTGCTCAAGGCACTGAATGAGCATGGGAGAAACAGTGAGCAGCTTGGGGTGTGGGATGAAGCGTTGGCACGTCTGGGAGCGCAGATCATCCTGTGGCGCATTCAGGCCCTGCAGGAGATCGAGCGTCTGGCAGCGCGCGTCCACCTGGAGTTGACGCGTGGCAAGGAAGTCCTGCGCTTGAGTTACGAGCCGGCGTTCGACCCGCTCCCGCAGCCGGAGGGACAACTGGGGCTGAAAATGGATACGCCGGTCGACCGTTCTGGGTTGGAATTGGAAGAGATCCGGCTGGGATTTGTAGAGAAGCTGGCGCGGTTGCGCAGGGAGGAAATCGCGCGTGGCATGACCACCATCGGCCCGCATCGCGACGAATTGCGGTTCCTGGCGAACGGCATTGACCTGGGGGACTATGGCTCACGCGGACAGATCCGCACAGCGCTCCTGGCGTTGAAGATGGCCGAGGTGAACTGGATGAAGGAGCGTACGGGCGAATGGCCTGTCATCCTGTTGGACGAAGTGATGGCTGAACTCGATCTCGAACGCCGTGCCGATTTGCTGGCTTATTTGGACAAAAGCGAACAGGTGTTGTTCACAACCACGGATTTGAACCTGTTTACGCCGGACTTTGCTAGGAATGCCGAAATCTGGGATGTGCATGGTGGGAATGTCAGCCTGCGGAAGGAGGGTTAATGGACATACTTCAAAATTTGTGGGTTGAGTGGTTATTGATGGCAGGGGTGTTTGCGCTTCTGATTTTCATTTTGCGAGCGCGCATGAAAGGGCGTGCAGGAGTAAGTAGTAAAACCGAAAAAGTGCCCTTGAGTTTTTTGGGCTGGGTTTTGTATGTCTTGCGCCTACTGGGTTTTGGGCTGGCAGCGTTTTTGCTGGTAAGCCTGGCGATCATGGTTTACCGTAACTGGATTGGTCTACAGGCCGAGACAGCTCCGGCTCCCAACCAGGTGGAAACCCCGGCAGATTTGCCTTTTGAAGTGGAAGAAGTGGCTTTTTTGAGCGAGGACGGATTACGGATCGCAGGCTGGTACATGCCGCCTGAGAACGGCGCGCTGGTCATTTTGCTGCATGGTTACGGCGGCAACCGCACAGCCATGCTCTGGCACGCAAAACAATTGACGCAGGCAGGCTACGGTGTATTAATGTACGACGAACGCGCTTCCGGCGAAAGCGAAGGGGAATATCGTTCGTACGGTTGGGAAGACCCGCGTGACGTGGGCGGCGCGCTTGAATTCCTAAAAGAAAAAACAAATGTTGATCCGGGTAAGATCGGCATTGCGGGCTGTTCCATCGGTGGGCAGATCGCTTTGCAGGGCGCGGCTTATTATCCGCAGATTGGGGCCGTCTGGGCGGATGGGGCTTCAACTATCCGAGCCCAGGATATTTCCAAACCGACCAATCCGATCTACGCTCTGCTGGTTGTTGCCAATTACATGCTGGATTGGATGTACGAGGTCAAGTTGGATATTGACGCGCCCACACCGATGATCGAGATTATTGGTGACATTGCGCCACGTCCGATCATGTTGGTTGGGAGCGGTATTCCCCATCCGTTTACCGGTAGCGAAGGAGACCATTTGGAATTTTATGCGCGCTACGCCGGGGAGAACGCTGAACTGTGGGTGCTCCTGGACGCCGGTCACTGTGGCGGGCCGCGCGCCAGGCCGGAAGAATATGCGTATCGGATGGTAGAATTCTTTGATACAGCCTTTGATCTTCGAAGGAAGTAAAGATGTCCGTCGAAAAGTCACAGGAAGTGGAAACCGATGTATTTGAGTCTAAAATTGATTGTGAGTGGATGCCAGATGAAAGGAACTGATTGGTGAATAGCTTCCAACGTTCATTCGATAGAGTCGTTCGGTTTGTTATCAAAGAGATCCTTACTACGGTAATCCCTGCTCTTATTCTGGCGTTTCTTCTCACTCATTTTGTTGGGGAGAGAGTGGTTGTTTACAGCCAGAGTATGGAGCCGAATTTGCACGAAGAGCAGCAAATCATCGTTGAAAAAGTGAGTTGTTATTTTCAAGTGCCTGAACGCGGTGATATTGTGATTGTAAATGTAATTGGCGAGGACATTCCTTTGATCAAACGGGTGATTGGTTTGCCTGAAGAAGTATTGGAAATCAGAAACAATCAAGTTTTCATCAATGATCAAAGCTTAGTTGAGCCCTATCTGGCCGATTCGACGCAAAGAGATTTTGGTCCTATTCACATACCGGCGAATCATGTGTTCGTCATGGGAGATAACCGTAATTACTCCCGAGATTCACGGGTAGTTGGGCCGGTGCCAATTGAACGTATTACAGCAAAAGCCTGGATTTCTATTTGGCCAATGAACGAAATTCGAATATTTGACAATGGGCAAAAGCCCTGAGGAAGTGACTATGTCTGTAAAACACACACACGATGTCGAAGCTAAAACCGTCGCTGCGGGGAAGGATACCACCATTCAGGTGTTGATCTCCTCGCAGGAAGGCCCGAATTTTGCCCTGCGCAAATTCTCGATGAAACCGGGCGGCGGCATGCCCCTGCACACCAATACCGTCGAGCACGAACAGTATGTGCTTGCTGGGCGGGCCAGGATTGGGATTGGCGAACAGGTTTACGAAGTCCAGCCGGGAGACGCGGTGTTCATCCCCGAAGGAATCCCCCATTATTATGAAAATATCGGCGACGAGCCGTTCGAGTTCCTGTGCATCATCCCCAATAAGGAAGACGTAATCACGATCCTGGATGAATTTTCTTGCTAGCTTCGGGACGGGTCTCAGACCTGTCCCAAGCGTTAGAGTGGCTTCTTCGTTGGGACCCCGGGCTTGCGCGGGTATCCCGGTGGCGTGGTCGCGACCTTGTCCACCAGCACGAGATGCCGCTCTTCGACCACTCCCGGCAGCGTGACAGGCAGTAACTGCCGTACTTCACCGCCCAAAAACTTGATGGCGTTTTCCGCTGCATGGACTTCAGCCGGGCCGCTTTCCCCTTTTTGCGCCAGCATCCTCCCGCCGACATGAACGAGTGGGAGTAAATACTCCGCAAGCACGCGCATATTGGCGACAGCGCGGGCAACCCCCCAGTCGTATCCCTCGCGATGTTCGCGCATCTGCCCCAGGTCTTCGGCGCGCGCGTTGATAACGTCCACGCCTTCCAGGCTCAGCAGTCTGACGATGTGCTGGCAGAACATAGCCTTTTTGCCGACCGACTCGACCAGCGTCACTTTTGTGTTGGGATAGATGATTTTCAGGGGGATGCCGGGAAAGCCCGCGCCGGTGCCAATGTCAATCAAGTTGGCAGGCGGATTGGCTTTCCAGGCCAGCACACAGGAAAATGAGTCCAGGAAATGTTTGGTGCGGATGCCGGCCACATCGCGGATGGCGGTCAGGTTGAATTTTTGATTCCACTCGATCAGTTCGCGTTCGTAGGTGGTCAACGCAATCACCTGACGCCCGGTCAAATGGACGTTGAACAGCGTTTGCGCATCCTGGACGAGTTTTTCCATTTTCAAAATTATACCCCTCTCCCTGTGGTGGTCGAGTAGGACGACATCGTACCCGAAGGGTAAGTCCGTACCGAGACCAGGGAGAGGGGCCAGGGGAGGGTAAGTAATATTTACGCCTGAATTTCTTCGTTTGTCTCTTTATCTTTCTTCGCCTTGCGCGGGAACAACTTGCGCCATGCAAAGCGGAACACACTCCACACCAGCCACAACAGGCCCAGGAGCAACAGCCCGGCGGGGAGGATGAGAATGATCAGCCAGATCAGGAAGTTGACAAAGCCCTGGAAGAAGTTGATCAATGCCTGGAGCGCATCGCGCGCCACGCCGACCGGCCTCCAGCCAGCGATCTCGAGTGGCTGCAGGGTCTCCTCGGCTGTAACGTGCACGCTGACCGCCGAGAGTGCTGCGGCTTCTTCGTAGTAATTGATCTGTCCCTTGAGAATTTCAATTTGCTCGCGGTGATAGACCAACTGGTTGAAAACCTCGATCACTTCCGCGGATTCGGTCTTCTGGTCAAGAATTTTGCTTAATTGTTCAGCAGCCTGTTCGTGCGTCTTCAGGCGGGACTTCAAGTCCACGTATTCGCGGGTCACATCCTGGCCGGAGCGGTTTTCGTTTTGCACCTCGACGGCATCTGCTTTGATTTGCTCGAGCGCCTGTTCCAATTTTTCTGCGGGAACACGCACGGTGATGTTGCCCTCAGGCACTTTGAGATTATTTCCGGTGGTTGTCTGGAAGACATTCTTCGAAACCACAAAGCCGCCCATGCTCTCGGCCATTTTACTGATCTCATCCATCTTGGCTTCCGGGTCGATGACCACGATGCTCAGGTCGGCGTTCTGGATGACGAGCCGTTCAACAGCAGCGGGCTCGAAGCCTGCGCCTCCCCCTGATGCGTTCGAAGCAAAGTCGGTGGCGGGTTCCGGCGCCGGGGCTTCCATCGGTGCCCCAGGCATTATTTCCGGCGCGGCTGGCGCTCCTCCGACAGAATCAAACGATCGTTCTTGTGCCGCCACCCCACATGCGGACAGGATAAGTACGGCTGCTAATGAAATAAATAGAATGCGTTTCATGGTATTTTCTCCTCTTGAGTCGGGTAAGGTGATTTGTTACCCAAAGGACGAAACCGTTTGCAAAAAAGTTCCGCCTGCCCCCTCCGACGCTACGCGCCACCTTCGCGAAGCACACCCGAAGGGTGCCCCCATTTTCCGCGAACCACAGCAGAAAATGGGGGAGGCCGGGTGAGGGCGGGGTCACCACCCCTCCGCTAGCCGAACGGCGTGCTTCTCCGGTAGGTGCGCCTGACGGATGCGTTCCTGCACCTCGGCGATATCATATTCCACGCGGCGCGCTTCCCAGGTTCTAGCATCCGGGTCGAAGATAGCGTAGGCAGCGCGCGGGTCACGGTCACGAGGCTGGCCGACCGAACCGGGGTTCAAGATCGCACGCCCATTCAGTTGCATCGCTTCGCCCAGATGCGGCGCTTCCAGGGTGATGCGGTCACGTTTTTCATCCAGCTGGAACATGCACTGGATGTGCGAATGGCCCACAAAACACCAGTTGGTATCAAAGTAATCGAAATTCAAACGCGCCGAAAGCGTATTTATGATGTATTCCCAGACCGGGTCGCGTGGGCTGCCGTGCGCCATGGTCACATCGCCGCGCACTTTGGGGTTCTCAGGCAGGGAGCGTAAAAAATCAGCGTTACTGGGAGCTAATACCCGCTCATGCCATACCAGGGAACGGCGCGCATCACCATTGAACGCTTCAAACGGCATCTTTCCAATCACAGCTACATCGTGATTGCCCAGCAGGCAGGTCAGCATGGGCAGGTCGCGCAACTCCTCCACACAGGCGTTGGGATCCGGACCATATCCAACCATATCGCCCAGGCACCAGGTCTCATCGACCTGCCCGGCATCTTGCAGCACGGCTTCCAAAGCGGTGTAATTGGCGTGGATGTCTGAAATGACCAGGATGCGCATGAACTACTCCAAAAGCGCCGCGATGCGAGCGAGGATGATTTCAGCCACTTCAGACTTGCTCATCAGCGGCAAGACCTCGCTCCTGCCATCCGCATACAACAGGGTCACCCGGTTGGTGTCGACGGAAAAACCGGCATCTGTGGCAGAAATATCGTTGGCGGCGATGATATCCAGTTTCTTGGATTGTAACTTAATAGTTGCATTTTCTAACAAATCACGAGACTCGGCTGCAAAACCGACCACGACCCTCGGTCGCTTCTTTTCGCGCTCCAGGCCTGCCACCGCTCCCAGAATATCCGGCGCGACTTCGAGCTCGACCTGCGGAATCCCGTCCTTTTTCTTCATCTTGCTCTCAGCGACGTTCTTCGGGCGGAAGTCGGCCACCGCGGCGGCCATGACGAGTGCATCGGCAGTGGCGACTTCTGCCAGAACAGCCTCCAGCATCTCCTGCGCTGTGTGGACATCCACGACACGCGCGCCCACTGGAGGCGTCAAATTGACGGTTGAGA
>CAZLOC010000067.1:0-12845 GCA_964560935.1 uncultured Anaerolineaceae bacterium
GCGCGGCTTTGATGGCGAGGGCGGTCTTGCCGATGCCGCCAGGTCCGTCAATGAGTGCGCCCCAGGTGCGGGAGTCGGGGGAGAGGGCGGATTTGATGATGTCGAGTTCGTCTGCGCGCCCGAAGAAGTAGGGTTGGGTGGGGAGGGTGGAGCCTGTGGGTTTGGGAGATTGGTAAATTGGGACTTGGGAATTTAGTTCGGCTAAATAATGTCCCACCGAAGAAGCGATATTGTTTGCGAGATTGTCTGGCGTAGTGAAGAATTCAACAGGCTGTTTTTTGACCTTGGCTAAGAACGCGTCCAGTTTGTTTTTTTTGTCATGCTCGATGTGCTTGGGTGGCCAGGCCTGTTCTTCGTTGACAATAAATCCAAAGATGGGCTTGCCAAGTTTTTGGGCGTGGTCGAATTCCTGTTCGGTGATGGAAACCGCAGCGTCTTTGGGAATATATCCATAACGGTGGGCATAAATTCCGACAAAAAGGTCGCTCTCTTCCACTTCATCCAAACACGCTTTGGTGGATTCAACAGGACGCGCACCAAAGGCCTCCATCCAAATAACATGCAAGCCGAGTTGCTCGAGTGCATCATGCGCGGCTTTGCGATGTTCTATCAGGTCGTTATAGGTGGATGAGAGGAAGACTTTCATAGTTTACCCGTTTCTTTTGTTTAACTATTTTCATTCTACAACAAAATCAAAAATTCGGCGTGTATAATCATGGTATGGCAAGAAAAATCCGCTTATTACTGGCAATCTTGATCCTAACCGTCTCCCTGGCATTACTGGTTTGGGGCTTGTGGCCCAATCTGGTGGAGACGCGCATCCTGCCGGTAGACCCGGGTCAGATGCAGTTGCCCACGCCGGTTTCATTGTATGTGGAAGCGATTGGCTAGAGATGTCCACGCGTTGGAATCTGCGACTCTTGATGGTTGGGCTGGCTTTGATAGGTATGAGCCTGGCTTGTACTCAATCATTAAGTGCACCTGCGGGAGAACCACCAGCAGAAGAACTTGCTGCCACCCAGGCCTTCGAACCAACAGAACCGGCCTTGCCGCCTGATCTAATCCCAACCCCAACTCTGGTTGGTTCCGTGCCCCAGCCAGCCATCCCAGAATCCCGCCGCCTGACGCTGGAATTCCCGCCGGTCATGCGCACGGGCGATTCGACTCGCATCCGCTTGCAGTTGGAGGTAGATGACAGAGGCAACATCACGCCAACAGCGGTGGTCGAGGGGAATGTGGTCACCGGGGAAGTGGTCGAAATCCCCAATTTATATGAAACCCACTTTGTCGTTGCCGAAGCGCGCCTGGATATGGCCGGGATGGAAGTGCAACCTCCGGGGACGATCAGCGAGCCGCTGTCGCCGGGAGGTTCGGTCACGTTTTATTGGAGCGTGCGCCCCGAAGAGTCGGGTATATATGAAGGCACAGCCTGGCTTCATCTGCGTTTCGTACCCAGGGGTGGCGGGGAAGAGAGTCGCATCCCGGTTTCGGTGCAATTTTTGGAGATCGAGGCCAGGTCCTTTTTAGGATTCCTGAATGGCGGTGCGGCGCGCGGTATTGGCGCACTGGGGTCCGTGGTTGGGAGCGTGTTGGGTTTCCCCTTTGTGGACGATTTTGTGAAGTGGTTGTGGAGAAAGATTAGACGTAAGTAACTTGAAAGATTAAGAGAACTTGCATAAAACTTGTGGAATCCGTACCGGACAAATACGTGACGAATATCACCTGAATTATTGACATGCATTCTTATGTCCCAATTGGGCTGTATGGTACAATCCCAGCCGACCCCAAAAAGGGCAATTTGTATCGTCTCAATAAATCGGGGCGTGGGGTAACCCCACATCCCCCCTTCTTTTTGAAAAGATAGGCAATTCTTTAACTTTTGGGAGTGCTTATGCAAAACGAATGGCTGTACATCGGATTATTTCTGATCGTTGGGGTGGCTCTCCCGGCAGCGGCGATTGTTCTGGCATGGTTGATTTCGCCGAAGAAAGCGAATCCCATCAAAGACAGCACCTATGAGTGCGGTATGGAGACAGTGGGGGAAAGCTGGGTACAGTTCAAAGCGCAGTATTACATCTTCGCACTGGTATTCCTGGTCTTCGACGTGGAAACGGTCTTCCTGTTCCCGTGGGCTGTCTCCCTCGGTAAATTGCCGCTCTTTGCGGTACTGGAGGGTATCTTATTCATCCTCATCCTCGTCGCCGGATTGGCGTACATCTGGCGCAAGGATGCGTTGGAGTGGGTTTGATTTAATTCCAGAAATTGAAAAGGCTGATAGGAAAAGACCTCCTCTCAGCCTTTTATTTGTGTCTCTGCTGGGATGATATCCCCTACTGGGATGATATTATGAGGAGTGTTCCATGAATTTTTGGACCAACCCAATTCAAGTGGCGGCTGATTGGCTGATGAGCCTGTTCACAGGCTGGGGCATGGCTGAAGGCCTGGCGAACGTACTCATCAACCTGCTTGGGATCGTCATTTTGGTCACCATCATGTTGGTGATCGACATTTTACTGGTCTGGATCGAGCGTAAAGTCGTTGCCCGCTTCCAGGACCGGTTGGGGCCGAACCGCGTAGGTCCGTTTGGCCTGATCCAGCCTTTTGCCGACATCATCAAGTTGTTCATCAAAGAGAACATCACCCCGGCGGGCGTGGACAAAGTGGTCTACAACCTGGCCCCGATCCTGTCGGTCTTCTCGGTGCTGATCCTGTGGGCCATCATCCCGCTGGCTCCAGTCATCATCGGCGTGGACTTGAACGTTGGTCTGTTGTACCTGGTGGCCGCGGGCGCGATTGGCACGCTATCAATTATCATGGCAGGCTGGTCGTCGAATAACAAGTTCGCGCTGCTGGGCGCTTTCCGTCAGGTGGCCGCCATGATTTCTTACGAAATCCCGATGGTGGTGGCCTTGCTCGTCCCGACTGTTCTGGCCGGGACGATGGGTATGCTCGGCATCAGCCAGGCACAGCAAGGCATGTGGTATGTCTTCCTATCGCCGCTGGGCGCGTTGATCTTCCTGATCAGCGCCGTGGCGGAGTTGGGACGCGCGCCCTTCGACCTGAGCGAAGGCGAATCCGAGGTGGTGGCCGGTTTCCATATCGAATACTCGGGGATGAAATTCGGCTGGTTCTATGCGGGCGAGTTGCTGCACGCCTTCACCTTTGGCGGCTTCTGGGGCATTCTGTTCTTCGGCGGCTATCACTTCTTCGGGCTGGAAAACCTGGGTCCGCTGGTGGCGGCGGCGATCGTGCTCTTCAAAGCGCTGCTCGGCTACTGGGTCATCATGTGGATCAAGTACACCCTGATGCGTATCCGCATCGACCATATGCTGGCTTTCAACTGGAAGTTCCTGGTTCCGCTTTCCCTGGTTGTCTTAATGGTGACAGCTTTGCTCAATACGCTTCTACGCGACGCCTCAGCCTGGGTCATGGGCTTGAGCATGTTCCTGGCGAACGCCTTGATCGCCTGGGTCACGGTCGAGATCCTGCGTGGACGCAGCCGGGCCGAGCGCGAAAAGGTGGAAGGCCCCGGGCAGCCTGTTGTAGAAGCGGCACATCACTAAAGGCGGGAGGAGCGAATATGATAATTCTCTTTCTAATAACTGCGGTGGTTATCCTGGCTTCGGCCGTGATGGTCGTGACCAGTCGCAACCTGGTGCATGCCGCGTTGTGGCTGGTGGTGACCCTGTTCGGGGTGGCGGTGCTGTACGCCATGCTCAACGCTGGTTTCCTGGCGGTGGTACAGGTGGTGATCTACATCGGCGCGATTGCCATCCTGTTCATCTTCGCCGTCATGCTGACCCGCCGGGAAATGCGTGACACAGGCCCTGGCCTGAACAAAAACTGGTGGGTCTCTGCCCTGGTCAGCCTGCTGGTCTTTGGCGGGCTGGCGTTCCTGCTCTCGAACTGGAGCGGCTTCTCGCAAGCCTCAGCAGACCTCCCGTCCGGGTTCGATGCGGTGGGTGCGCTGGGTGAAGCGTTGATCTCCCCGGATGCGTTTGTCCTGCCATTCGAAGTGGCCTCTGTCCTGCTGGTAGCGGCATTGGTCGGCGCGGTGTACATCGCGTTCAATCCCCGCGCCGGGGACTCTCCCCGTTCCGGGGACTCTCGAAAATAGGAGCAGACATGATCCCACTTTCCTGGTATCTCATTCTCTCCGCCGCGCTGTTCAGCATTGGCCTGTTTGGTGTGCTGGCTCGCAGGAATGCAATCGCCATCCTGTTGGGAGTCGAGTTGATGCTGAACGCGGTGAACATCAATCTGGTCGCTTTCTGGCGCTATTTGGACCCCGTCCAGATGACCGGCCAGGTGTTTGCCATTATCGTTTTCGCTGTGGCGGCTGCGGAGGTTGCGGTCGGTCTGGCGTTGGTGATCTCGGTCTACCGCAATCGTAAGACGGTGGTAGCCGATGAACTCGACATGCTGAAGTGGTAGGGACACGTTATGGCAACTGAGACTCTTATCTGGTTAATTCCCCTCCCGCCCGTCCTGGCGTTCTTCCTGATCGTCCTGTTCACGAACAAGAATAAGGCCTTGAGCCACACAGTAGGTGTTGGTGCAGCGGCTCTTTCGTGGCTGGGCAGCATGGTGGTCTTTTTCCAAGCCATTGGGACAGAACACCTGGGCGAGCATCCATTTACGGACTCGATCCCCTGGCTGCCGACAGGCGAGACCTGGCTCCGCATCGGTGTCTTGATCGACCCGTTTGGCGCAGCTGTATTGTTCTTTGTGGCCTGGACGATCTTCATGATCTTCCTGTACAGCGTTGGCTATCAAAACTACGGACAGCCGCAGGGCGATCATGACCGCGCTGGCCTGCCGCCGCACGGCGCAACCGTGACGGACGAGCACGGGCACAAGCACATGGTGCCCTCGGTTGAACCGATGTACTCGCGCTTCTTCGCCTTCCTGGGCCTATTCGCCTTCGGGATGTACACGCTGGTAGTCTCCGACAACCTGCTGACCATGTTCGTCGGCTGGGAGATCATGGGCCTGTGCTCGTACCTGTTGATCGGCTTCTGGTACGGCAAGAAATCGGCGCGAGATGCCGCCATCAAGGCCTTCATGACCACCCGTATCGGCGATGTATTTATGTTATTGGGCATCGCTTTCTTATACTCGGCAACGGGGACGCTGTCCTTCCGTGAAATCTTCACGGAAGAAGTGTTGCATGTACTGGCAACCACAGCCACACCTATTCTTGGTCTGTCGGCGGCCGGCCTGATCGCCTTGTTGCTTTTCATCGGCACGATTGGCAAATCCGCACAATGGCCGCTGCACGTCTGGTTGCCCGACGCGATGGAAGGCCCGACCCCGGTCAGCGCGATGATCCATGCGGCCACGATGGTTTCGGCGGGCGTGTACGCGGTCATCCGCATGTTCCCTCTGTTGACGGCGGATTTTACCGGTCACGGCCTGACGACCGCCATGAGCGTGGTTGTTTTCATCGGCGCGTTTACGGCGCTCTTCTCGGCGACCATCGCGGTGGCCCAGAACGACATCAAGCGCGTGCTGGCTTACTCAACCATCTCGCAATTGGGATTCATGATCGCGGCAGCAGGGATTGGCGCATACGTCGCTGCTGCTTTCCACCTGATCGCGCACGCCTTCTTCAAGGCCTTACTCTTCCTGGGGTCCGGTTCGGTCATCCATGGCATGGAACACGGCGTCTTGCATACCGGGGACCACAAAGTTGACCCGCAAGACATGTTCAATATGGGCGGCCTGCGCAGGAAGATGCCCATCACCTTCTGGACTTTCCTGATCGGCGGCTTCGCT
Source organism: uncultured Anaerolineaceae bacterium (assembly GCA_964560935.1). Taxonomy (GTDB): domain Bacteria; phylum Chloroflexota; class Anaerolineae; order Anaerolineales; family Villigracilaceae; genus JAABUE01. Next base: position 5,779 of record CAZLOC010000067.1, read on the forward strand.
CTGTCCGGGTTCCCGGTTGTCACGGCAGGTTTCTGGTCGAAGGACGAAATCCTGGCGGATGCCTGGGCGCACGGTCACACGGTGGTCTTCATCACGCTGGCGGTAGCGGCCTTCTTGACGGCTTTCTACACCATGCGCCAGATCACGCTGACCTTCCTGGGCGAACCCCGCACGAAGGAAGCTGAACACGCCCAGGAAACTCCCTGGACGATGACCGTCCCGCTGATGGTGCTGGCGTTCTTTGCCGTGACCTACGGCTGGGTCGGCATTCCTGAGCATTTCCCGGTTTTGGGCGGCCTCCTCCCGAACTGGTTCCATGACTTTGTTGGTCACACATTGGCAGAAGTGCCGGAGACGCCTGAATTCAGTTGGATTCCCTTGCTGACTTCCCTGGTTGTCGCTCTTGGTGGTCTGTTTTTTGGCTGGATGGTCTATCGCAATGTCAAGTCACCCACGGAAGACAAACTGCAAATCCCGGTTTTGAAGAACAAGTGGTACTTCGACGAAGCCTACGATTTCCTGTTTGTCAAGCCGGCTTACTGGTTGGCTGAGACCTTCGTCTACAAATGGATGGACCTGGGTGTGATCGACGGCATCCTGCATGCCTTTGGTAAAGTGACTGCCTTCCTCGGGACGAGCATTCGGCAATACATCGACAAGCTGATCATCAACGAATTCATGGGTGATGGCACTGCCCGTCTGACGCAGTGGTTTGGCGGCCGCCTGCAGCCTTTGCAAACCGGCCGCATCCAGCAATACATGCTGGCCTCGCTGGGCTTGCTGATCATCGTCGGCGGCTTGTTATTCTCCCTGCTGGTGCGCTAGGCGAAAAGGAGACCATGATGGATTTCATCAATAACTATCTTTTGAGCCTGATACTCTTCCTCCCGGTCCTGGTGGCGCTGGTCATCTTCTTCCTGCCCAGGGACGAGATGAAGCTCATCCGTTGGACAGCGTTGGTCGGCAGCCTGTTCCCGTTCGCGCTTACCCTGCTGCTCTGGTCGCGCTTCAACTTGAACGGTTTCGGTTTCCAGTTCCAGGAACAATACAAATGGTACGAAGCGATCAACTCCACCCTGCATCTGGGTGTGGACGGTCTCTCCCTGACCATGGTCCTGCTGACCACCTTGCTGACACCGCTGGCGATCCTGGCTTCTTTCAACATCACCGACCGGGTCAAGGCCTACATGATGCTGTTCCTCTTCCTCGAGACGGGGATGCTGGGCGTTTTCATGGCGCTCGACCTGTTGATCTTCTTCGTCTTCTGGGAGATCGGCTTGGTCCCGATGTACTTCCTCATCAACCAGTGGGGTAGCGCCAACCGGGACTACGCTTCGCTCAAGTTCATGATTTACACGATGGGTGGTTCGTTAGGACTTTTGCTGGCGGTCCAGATGCTGGGCGTCACGTTCGGGACCTACGACCTGACTCGCCTCTATGAGCTCTGGCCGGCGGCTGAGACCCTGACCAACCTTCCAGCCTGGCTGCCAATTGGCACCGTCAAGGCGGTGGCTTTCTGGGCCTTCGTGATTGCCTTTGCGGTCAAAGTCCCGTTGTGGCCGTTCCACACCTGGTTGCCGGATGCGCATACTGAAGCTCCCACGGCTGGTTCCATGATCCTGGCGGGCGTGCTCTTGAAGTTGGGCGCGTACGGCTTCTTGCGCCTGATCCTGCCGTTCTATCCCCAGCAAGCGCAACAATTTGCCGGTTGGCTGGCTTTCCTGGCGACTGCTGCGATTGTCTTCGGCGCGTTTGCCTCTTACGGCCAGACCGATTTCAAGCGTCTGGTGGCGTACTCCTCGGTCAACCACATGGGCTTTGTGGTGCTCGGGATTGCTGCGGCAGCCAAGGTTGGCATCAACAATCCAGACCTATCTATGAATTTCAGCAAAGATATTGCCCTGAACGGCGCTATCTTGCAGATGTTCAACCACGGACTTTCGGCGGCGGGCATGTTCTTCCTGGTCGGCGTGATCTACGAGCGCACGCACACCCGCAACTTGAACGATTTCGGCGGCCTGTTCCCGCTGGTGCCGGTTTATGGCGGCATCCTGATTTTCACCAGCATGGCTTCACTCGGACTGCCTGGCTTGAACGGCTTTATTTCCGAATTCCTGGTGGTTCGAGGGAGTTGGCCGATCCTGACCGTTTATACGGCCATCAGCATGCTCGGTCTGCTCTTCACAGGCGCGTACATCCTGAAAGGGATCAAGAGCGTGCTGCACGGCCCGCTGAACGAACATTGGGCGCATGGCGACCCCGCCGCAGACGGGCGGGGCGAGCACAAGCTGACCGAGATCAACATCCGCGAAATTATTGTCATGGCTCCGCTCATGGCCATGATCCTTTGGATCGGCGTCTGGCCGGCCTGGATCTTGAACGTGATCAACAAAGCCGTGGTTTCGTTGTTCTAAGAGGTGGATCATGACATTTCCGATCCTTAGCATTATCGTTTTCACACCCATCGTCGCTGGCATGCTGATTTTGCTCTTCCCTGCGGAGCGCAAGAACGAAGTGCGCGTCACGGCGCTGGCTGCGGCGATCTTTGCCTTGTTACTCTCGATCTGGGTGTACTTCTCCTATGACTCGAACGCAGCGGGATACCAGTTCCAGGAAGCCTATAACTGGCTGCCTGCTTTAGGTATTGGCTACCACGTTGGCGTGGATGGCATGAGCACCCCGCTCGTCTTGCTGACCGGCGTGGTCATGTTCACGGGTGTGCTGATCTCCTGGGGTATTGACGACCGCCCACGCGAGTTCTTCGCCTTCCTGTTCATCCTGGCGAGCGGCGTGTTCGGCGTTTTTGTTGCCCTGGATCTGTTCCAGTTGTTTTTCTTCTACGAGATCGCCGTCTTCCCCATGTTTTTGCTGATTGCCATCTGGGGCTGGGTGGTGACGCGTGAATATGCAGCCATGAAGTTGACCCTGTATCTGTTCATTGGTTCGGTGGTCTCGCTGGTCGGCGCGCTGGCCATGTACTGGATTGCCTACCAGAATACCGGTGTGCTGTCCTTCGATATGTTGCAGCTTGAACAGGCTAATTTCTCCGAACAATTCCAGAGAATCTGGTTCCTGCCGGTTTTCCTGGGTTTTGCGGTATTAGGTGGCATCTGGCCCTTCCACAACTGGTCGCCTGACGGCCACGTTGCGGCGCCAACCGCAGTATCCATGTTCCATGCGGGCGTGTTGATGAAACTGGGCGCATTTGCGGCCCTGCGCGTTGGTATCATGCTCCTGCCACAGGGCGCGCAGTTTTGGTCTCCTTTAATTATGGCCTTTGCTGCAATTGCGGTGGTCTATGGCGCCTTCATCGCCTTCATGCAGGATGATATGAAATACATGATCGGTTTCTCGTCCGTGTCACACATGGGCCTGGTGATGCTTGGCTTGTCCACGCTGAACAAGACTGGTCTCACCGGCGCAGGCGTGCAGATGTTCTCGCACGGCGTGATGACGGCTCTCTTCTTTGCTGTCACCGGCATGATCTATGACCGCGCGCATACTCGCCAAATCTCTGAATTGGGCGGTATGGCCAAAATCATGCCCTTTGCTGCCATCGGGTTCATCATTGGCGGTCTGGTTTCCATGGGTATGCCCGCTTTCTCCGGCTTCGTGGCCGAATTCCCCATTTTCATGGGTGTCTGGCATGTGCAGCCCTGGGTTGCAATTGTTGCCAGCATTTCGATTGTCATCACGGCGGCCTACATCATGCGCAACATTCGGGATGTGTTCTTCAGGCCCATGCCCGAAAACCTCGAAGGGCATATCACGGACGTCAATGTGTTGGATAAAGTTGCCATCGTTACGGTGTGCGTATTGATGGTCGCAATCGGATTGGTCCCAGGTTTGATGGTACCGATGGTGCAAACCGGCGTGGACAATATCCTGCGCCTTTTGGGAGGTGCATAAATGTCTTACACTCCAACCATGTTCTTGTCTATCCTCCCTGAGATACTCCTTCTCTTTTTGGGCATGCTCCTGCTGGTTGTAGAGCCGTTCTGGAAGGATGAAAAAAGTCGCAACGCTGGCTGGTTGACGGCTGGCGGTCTGCTGGCGATCATGGCGATCAGCCTGTTTGTTGGCCGCCCTGGCGAACCGACGACAGTCTTTGGTGGCATGCTACGCTATGACTGGCTGGGCTTCTTCTTCAAGATGCTGTTCATCTTCGGCGCGGCTGTGACAGCTTTGTTCATGATGGATCATGAGATTCTCGGCAAACGTGGTGAATCCTTCATCCTGCTGTTAGCTGCCACGCTCGGTATGAACCTGATGGCTGCTTCCGCTGATCTGGTCATGCTCTATCTGGCGATTGAAACCACCTCGATTCCGCTCTACGTTTTAGCCGGTTTCATGCTCTCGGACAAGCAATCGACCGAAGCGGGCTTCAAGTATCTGCTCTTTGGCGCAATGACCTCGGCCATTATGCTGTATGGGTTCAGCCTGCTCTTTGGCTTTGCCGGGACGACTAACCTGTACGAACTGGCGTCCATGGCGGTGGCAGGCCAGTTGCCTCTGGGCGTTGCGCTGGGACTTGTCGTGCTCATCGTAGTAGGACTCGGCTTCAAAGTCTCGATTGTCCCGTTCCACTTCTGGGCGCCAGATGTCTATACCGGCGCGCCGACCCCTGTGGCTGGCTTCCTGTCCACGGCTTCGAAAGCTGCCGGTTTCGCTGTCTTGATGCGTCTCTTCGTGGTTGTGTTCCCCGACATTGCCTATGACTGGGCATCCATTCTGGCAGTATTGTCGGCGATCACGATGACGCTGGGTAACCTGGTGGCTATGAAGCAGACCAACATCAAGCGCCTGCTGGCTTATTCTTCGATTGCACATGCGGGCTACGCGATGATCGGTGTGGTGGCAGTTTCAGAGTTAGGTGTGACCAGTGTGGTCTTCTACCTGCTGGCATATATTCTGACCAACCTGGCCGCTTTCGGTATTGTGATGGCCTTCGAACGTGTGACCGGCTCGGATGAGATCAAGGATTACGCCGGTATGAGCCGTCGTTCGCCCGGACTGGCAATCGCGATGCTGGTGGCCTTCCTGTCATTGGCTGGCATGCCGCCCTTTGGTGGCTTCGTTGCGAAAGTATTCGTTTTTGCCGCTGCGGTGCAGGTCAATATGGTCTGGCTGGCGGTTGTGGGTATTCTCAACTCCATCGTAGGCTTATACTACTACCTGACCGTTTTGAAGGTAGTGTATCTGTATCGTATGGAAGGCGAGAACGAGGAAGCGCATCCTATCCCGTTGACCCGTCCATACGCGATTGGCCTGGTGGTGCTCACGCTGGGCATCCTGCTGGTCGGTACCTTGTTTGCCCCGTGGTTTGGGTTTTCTGGCGCGGCGGCTTTGAATCTGTTCTAAGACGTTACGAGGTGACAGTCACTTCGATGTGACTGTCACCTGCCAAATTGACGCTCGTTAAATCATTGTGATATAATCCGCGAACCAATGAGCCAGCCGGAGAAACAGGGAAAAAACCGTTTCCAGTATGCCATGAATCTGACTCTGGCGTCCATTGCCGGGCAGGTTGGCTGTCTCACCCTGGTCATCATCTTCGTTGCTCTGTTTGCGGGGCTGTGGCTGGACCGTTATTTCGAGACCAAGCCACTATTTACACTCGTCCTCTTAATTGGCAGTGTGCCGGTGACGCTCTTCCTCATGTTCCGTATGGTACGAGCAGCTACTAGCCGCATTAAACCAGTACAAAATTCAGAAACAACCAAAATCCCCACCCCTGAGGAGGATTCTGATCGTGAGTGAAAACCAAGAAAAGAAAGGTTGGTGGCGCTGGGGTGTGAACCGCTGGATCGTTCTTGCGTTGATTATTGCAAGTGCGTATGCAGCCAGTCTGTACCCGCCCATTCAGCCGCACGTCCAATTGCCGGCAGAGGTGATTAGTCATGGTCCGCTGTTTACCATCCCTGGTATCGGTGAGATTTACTTGACCAACACTCTGTTGGCGGTTTTGTTTGCCGATGCTGTCCTGCTCGTTATCGCTTTTTTCGTATACCGGGCTGTCAAGAGCGGAGATTTGGTTCCCAAGGGTCTGCCTGGCGCTATAGAAGCCTTGTTGGAAGCTCTCTACAATCTGACCGAAGGTACTGCTGGCAAGTGGACCAGAGCGATCTTCCCCTGGTTTGCGACCATTACGCTTCTTGTCCTGGTTGTCAACTGGATGGAACTGTTTCCAGGCGTGGATAGCATCGGCATTTTGCACCACGCAGAACATGGGTATGAAGTCCAGGATTTGGGCTTTGCGGCAACGATTGTCGAAACTCCCGAAGGGGAACACGGAGAAGAGGTCGCACATGGTGAAGGGGCCGAATTGTTTGGTTTGATCCCCTACATCCGTGTCACATCCACCGACTTGAATTTCACGGTTGCCCTGGCGCTTATCGCGGTGGTGATGGTGCAGGTCATCGGGTTCCGGGCTCAGGGATTTGGCTATCTTACCAAGTTCTGGAATACGAAAACATTCTTCAGCGTTCCGATCTTTGGTTTGATTGACTTTGTAGTCGGTCTGTTGGAATTGGTATCCGAATTCTCGAAGGTCCTCTCGTTTGCCTTCCGTCTTTTTGGAAACATTTTCGCTGGTTCGGTTCTACTCTTCGTTATGGGAGCGCTGCTTGGTGCAGGTGGTCTGGGCTTTTTCCAGGTCGGCTTCCTGATGTTGGAGTTCTTCGTTGGTCTGATTCAGGCCATTGTCTTCGGTATGTTGACCATGACCTTTATGGCGCAAGCTACCCAAGGTCACGGCAAGCATGAAGAAGCACACGCATAAATTTCGGGCGGCGTTTAACGCCCGGGAAACACACCATATCTAGTGGCGGTTCCCCCGCCCGAAACTTGAAACGGAGGTATTTCGAAATGGAATTAGAAGCTGCTGCCATCCTCGGCAAATTGATCGGTGCTGGTCTGGCCATGATCGGGGCCATCGGCGCAGGCGCTGGTATCGGTATTGTCACCAGCGGTGCGGTGCAGGCCATGGGCCGCAATCCGGATGCGACTGGCACCATCCAGACCAACATGATCCTCGGCATTGCCTTCGCCGAAGCGGTCGCGATCTA
>CAZLOC010000068.1:0-12835 GCA_964560935.1 uncultured Anaerolineaceae bacterium
TAGTTTTCTTCTTAAGTGTTGACGGGGATTTACTCAAATTTCAAACAGCGACTTAAGTTACAGATATTTTCCCTTAATTCAGTACAATAATATTATGCACATTCTTGCCATCATCTCCGGCGAATACGGATTTCGCCACGTCAGCAATATCCAAACCCACCAACCCGCAGGCTGGAGCATCGAAACCTGGAGGGCCCCCGCCGCCTTCCCGCTCATCATCGATTACCCCGAAGAGTTCCTGCCCGAGAGTTTCGCGCCCTGCGACCTGATCCTGTCGTTTGCCGAGAACAAATCCGTGGCCGAGCTGATCCCTGAGATCGCCAAGATGACAGGCGCTAAGGGCGTGATCGTGGCAGTGGACAACGAAGCCTGGCTGCCGCGCGGGCTGGGGAATCAACTGCGCGGCTGGCTGGAGCGCATGGACGTGGGCTGCGCCACGCCTAAACCGCTCTGTTCCCTGACTGAAAAAGACTACAAGATCACCCGACGTGAGCGCGAGCCGTATGATTGCGCAGTCATCTCCGAGTTTGCGCGCTACTTCGGTCAGCCCGACATCCGCCTCAGCATCGACGAGGAAACTGCCACCATTAAATCAGCCGAGGTCCAACGGGACGCGGTCTGCGGCTGCGCGCGGCACGTGGCCGAAAAGCTGGTTGGCATTTCGGTAGACGAGGCCGAAGAACGTGCCGGGTTGTTCCATCACCATTTCCCGTGTTTGGCGAGTATGGTCAAGCTGAACGATTACAACCACGACACGCTCATGCACGAGTCAGGCCACTTGTTGCAGGAGAATCTGGCTGAGCAGTTGAAGCCTTATAAAAAGATGTGCTATATCGCCCCCGGCGAACGGAGTGAGTAAAGATATTTAAGTGTCATTGCCCCGCCGAAGGGTAGTGGGGTTGCGAGGCGCTCTTTTCCGATTAACGAGCAAAACTGACTATCTTGGGATTGCTTCGCTCGCTGGAGAGCGCTCACTCGCAATGACATTATTATTTCTCGGGGCTGCCCACTTTTATGGCAGCCCCTTTTCTTATCTTATCCCTTCGCTTCGTCCTTTTCTTGTCTGGAAGGATCGCGCAAGCTGACCGCCTTCCGCAACAGGTCGAACCAGAAGGGGGCGCCCTGCCGGGCGGCCAAGCCGCTAACGAACAGGCCGATGATCTTGGTTGCCCAGCCCCAGAAATCATTTACTTTTGGAATGTTGGCCAGCAAGCGGCATTCGTTGCCGGAACGGATCGCAAATTGCATATCGGAAGTAATAAATGAATTGCAGACTGCGCTGTCTTCCGCTGGGACGGTTGCCCAACCGACCGGGATGGTCAGTGCACTAAAGTAGTCGGGAATTTCGCCGACGGTTGGCGTATTCTCCCCGGGTTGAACGATGCCTGCTTGCTGCACCAGCGCCTGACGGATGGCCGGTTCTCGCCAGAGCGTATTCATGATATTAAAGCTGTCAATATTGAATAAGATAGCCAGTGCGATGCCGATTCCCAACGCCCATTTTTGAGCGTTCTCTTTGTACCAGGTGGAAGCTTGGTTCATCGTCTTGTCGAACCAGTTTTCCACATTTTTCTGATATTCCCTGGCTTTTTCGCTAAGGTTGGAAACAGTTTCACTCAATCCAAAAGACATTGCACCGAGCGTGTCGGTGGGCTGCCCCATGCCAGGGAAGAGGTGGTCCATGGTTCGGGCGAGTTCAGGGTTCACAGCAGATTTGGCTTCTTGTACCTCGGAAGAAGCCATGGCGCCAAATGACATGGCCTCGATGGGAGGCGTCTCTTTTCCGATTTTACCTGCGCTCATCAAGACTTCCATAGCGGCCTTGCCAAACACTTCGTTCGGGATGTAGTCGGGCTTTTTGATAATCTTGCCGTTTTTATCCAGCTTGCAAAGCTCCTTGATGAAGGGGTGATCGTAGAATTGATCTACCAGGCTTTTTTCGCCCTTGAACATATCCAATATGGCTTGTTCCAGGAACTTTGCACGCGTGTCCAGAAGTTGACCAATCCAGTTTTGGACTTCCAATGTGGCAACGCTCAATACCAGCCAGGCAAACAACAACCCTATGGCGACTTCGAGAATGACATCCAATTGCATCGTGACCTCCTGATTTAAAGACAGTTACTACGACTATTACACAGTACTAAGTAAGTATATAAAATAAGTTACTTGAATACAAGCGGTTTTGCAGATTACTTCGATATTTGTTTTGATTTGTTATGAGCTTGGTTGACGATATAGATCCCTGCCAGGGCGATGATCCCGCCGGTGATTTGCAGCAAGGTTGGGATTTCTCCAAGCAGGGGGATGGCCAGGATGGCTGTCATGATGGGCTGGCCGATCATGGTCGGTGAGACGATTGCGGCTGGCAGGTGCCCAAGCGCATAGGTAAGCGAGAAATAACCAATGATCTGTGAAACGATTGCTGTCAGGAAGAAAACCAACCAGGACTGAGGTGAATATCCGGTGATGGGGTTGCCAAGCGCCAGGTTAATCAACAATAACCCAAAACTGGCGCTGACGCCCATCAGCCAGAGATGCGTGAGTGGATTGAAATGCTGGCGGCTGCGTTGGGTGGAAAGAAAGTATCCGCCATAAAACATGCCTGTCCCGATGGCCATCAAGTCGCCGATTCCCAGGCGGGGATGCAGGAGAAAATCTGTCCCCAGGATCAGAGTCGCACCGGCGAGAGCAAGCAGAAGTCCGAGCCAGAAGCGGCCGGTCAATTTCTCGCGGAACAATAACCATGCGCCGAGCGCGACCCAGAGGGGTGCGGTGTTGCCGAGCAGGGTCGCATTGGCTGCGGTGGTGTAATGTACGGACGTGTTCCACAGGGCGAAGTCGCCCGCGGTAAACAATCCTGCCAGGGCAGGAAAGAGGATATTGTGGCGGCCGATGGCGGCCTTGCCTCGATAGGTCCCGACGAAGAATGGGGTCAGCAGCAGGCTGGAGAGAAATACGCGGTAGAAGCCCGTGATCGGCCCCGGGGCATCTGCCCAGCGCACAAACATGGCAGAAAAGCTCAAGGCCAGGATGCCACACCCCAGGGCGAGATAAGGCAGCAAGTTGGGTTTTGTTGATCCAGTATGCTCAGACAGTTTCTTTTTCCAACTCTGCGAGCAAATCGGGAAGTTCCCGCAAGGATGATATGACCGCCTGGGGTTGAATAGGCAGTTCACCATCAGGAGGATATTTTGCGCGGCGCGTGATCCAGATGCTGTAGATGCCTGCCTGGTTGGCCCCCAGAACATCGGCGTCCAGCATATCGCCGACCATAACGGTTTTCTCCGGAGAAACCTTGAAGTGATCCAGCGCGAGTTGAAAGATGTGCGCGTCTGGTTTGCGAATTCCACAGGCCGCAGAAGATAGGATGAATTCAAAATGGGAGCGCAAATTGCCTTTATCGACAAGCTCCTGTACATTTTCGTCATCGGCTGCGTTGGAGATCATGCCCAGCCGGTATCCCATTTCTTGCAAAGATTCCAGGGTTTGAGCGGCATCTTCTTCAACGTACCAATTTTCCTGTGTGATGGCGTACATGGCTTCCATAGCGGCGAACAGGACCGGGTCCGGGGGTGAGGCGCCTTGCACCTCCATCAGTTCACGTAATAATTGAACAGTCGTCTCTTCTTCGACTGTGTCTGTGCGGCGATGATAGTAGAGGTCGAAGATTGTTTTAAAATCGCTATACGCGTTCTCTGCCAAGGGATACCCGGCCTCTTCAAGCGATTTCCGCATGGCGGCATCGGCGCGCGGGAAGATGGGGTCCCAGGGATCCTTATCGTACATGAGCGTATTGCCCAGGTCGAAGAAGATAACTTCAACTCGTCGGTTCATGCGTGGTTCAATATCCTCGTTGTGGATTGAATACATTGTAGAGGGGCAAATCGGCAATATAACGCGAAAGGTTCTCTGCAAACAGCGCAATGGCGCGTTCGTCATAGTGCCCGCTGACGCCTGCGATGTGCGGCGTGAGTATGACGTTGGGCATTCCCCAGAGCGGGCTTTTGGCAGGCAGCGGCTCTTCGGGGAAGACGTCCAACGCCGCCCCGGCCAGTTTGTGCTCGTTCAGCGCTTTGATGAGTGCTGCATGATCCAGGATGCCGCCGCGCGAAACGTCCACCAGATAGGCAGTCGGTTTGCAGGCTGCCAGCACATCGGCATCGATCAGGCCACGCGTGTTCTCCGTGAGCGGAACGCAAACAACTATAAAATCGCAGTCCTTGACCATCGATTTGGTCGCTTGGGCTGGATACAATCGATGGACGAGGTCGCCGCTTGGATCACCCATCCCTTCGGGGGTATACCCGCTGTCTATGGGATGCATGGCATCATTCTTGGTGGCAAGGACGGTTGCGCCGAACTCGCGCAGCAGGCGCGCAATTTGTCGACCGATACTGCCATATCCGATGATCCCAACCGTGCTGTTGCGCAATTCGCGCGGCTTGAAGCGTTCCCAACGGTCTTTCGGCCATTCGGCTTTTTTCTGTTGCGCCGAGAGGGCCGGCAGTTGCCGCCCAAATGCCAGCAACATCGTCAACACATATTCGGCGATCTGCGAGGTGGCTGCGCCGCTTAAGGTTGTGACGATAAGGTCAGGTCTGTCTACGGGTATAAAACCCACGGTTGGGTCGAGCCCCGCGTAGTGGTGTTGTACCCATTTCAAATTGGGAGCCAGTTCAGCATCCGGGATGACGCGGTCAGTGTAGAGCACTTCGCAGCGGGCCCAGAGTTCATCTGGCACTTCGTTGATGTTTTTTGCCGGGTGCACGGTGGTGCGTAGCAGGGGGGAAACTTCCTGAAGTTGTTTGATCAGGGAGGTGCCGAAGGGCATTGTGACGAGAACGTCAACGGGGGAAGTAGGTTTGCTCATTTTGTCGTTAATGTCAGGGTTGCTGCCAATATGACCAGTCCGAGTAACAGCCAGGTGGCTACAGAAAGCCCGGCTTGTGCAGCCGGATACAGCAGGATCGAAGCCAGCGAGATGGTCAGGAAGGCGATTGTTTGGCGGTTGAATTTGTTTTTAAGCATAACACATCAAAACCCCAGAAGACATGCCAACCCGGTCAAAAGGCCGATGAACATGACTAAGAGGGCAGTATAACCGACCAGGGCGCGCAACACCTCCCCCTCTTTACCTGTCATGCCCGCTGTGCTGGCTCCCACCACGACCTTGGCTGGCGCGGCGACGGATGCGACGGCTGCCCCGGCAGTCTGACCGGCCAGGATGGCGGGCACACTGTAGGCCAGCAATTCCGCTGTACGCATTTGCAGGCCGGCAAATACCACATTCGAGTTGGTGTTCGAACCGGTCATAAAGGCGCCGATCGCCCCAATCCAGGGCGCGATCAGGGGAAAGGTCTTTCCCGCTGCATCAGCCAATCCCTGCGCCAATGCTTCGGTCATACCGCTGCCCTGCATCATACTGGCCATGGCTACCATCAGGACAATGCTCAGGCTCGAAGACATCATGCTCTTGATCGTCGCACGCAGAATGTTTTTGCCCGCCCCTGCTTCATACAAGCCTGCCCGCTGATAAATCAAGAACGACACCAGCGATGTGTAAACCAATATCGCTCCTGCATGTGTGAAAATATGGATGGGACGGTTCGTGCCGGCCGGACTGAAGTAGCCCAACGATGTAATTGTTTCGGGAAATCGGATTTGGACGGACACCTGTCCCAGCCAATCTTTGACAGGTGGAATGAGAAGAATGATGGTTGTAAAAAGAATAAGGATAAGGTATGCCGAAAGCGCCAGGAAAAGCGGTTTCCGCTCGCTTCTTTCCACCCCTTTGCCTGCTCCCTCCCAACGCGCCACCCACATGCTGACGGCCAGCCCTGCCAGCCCGCCTGCGAAAGCGCCCAGGTTCCACAGTCCGGCTCCAGCAACGACAGCAAACTGCACTACGGCCATAACCGCACCGATCACTAGCGTCGGGACAAGTAAGCGCTTCACGCCGCTCCATCCATCCGCCGCGTGCGCCACCATTGGACCTGTCAGCAGGCAGGCCAGTCCAAGGTAGAGCGCAGATGCGGGCGCTAGCCGGGCCGCATCCAATCCGGTGGCGGAGAGCAACGCATTGAATGACGAGCCCAGCGAGCCAAAGGTCACTGCCCAGCCGTGCCCAACCGAGGGAATGATGACTGCGCTCAACGGGGTGAATCCCAGGCCAATCAACAAGGGCGCGGTCACCGCCACCGGGACACCGAATCCGCCCGCGCCTTGCAGGAAGGAGGCAAACACCCAACCGATCAACAGCGCTTGCATACCATGGTCGCGGGTTAACGAAGGCAAGAGTCTGCCGATCGTTTTGATCGCTCCCGCATCTTCTGCAACGCGATAGAGCAGAAAGGCTGCCCAGATGATGAGCAGGACATCCACTGAGAGAATGAGCGCCTTGGTGTGGGCAAAGGCCAGCACATCTGCGCCCGCACCGAAGAACGTAACAGCAACGAAAAACGCGGCCAGGTAACCTGCCGCGCCTGCGCGAGCCGCGCCCCAGCGATATCCAATCATGAGGACGAGGATAATTAGAATGGGAATGGATGCGATGACAGGCATGAGTCAGTCGGCAATTGGGTTTCTTATGAAGCGAGAATACGCAAAGATGAGCGCCGCGCCGAGCAGCAATCCCGGCAACACCACCAGCCCTGCTTCCGGGCCAAAGGCGCCGCCGGTCCACAATTCCGGCCCGCTGACGGTGATACGCGTCAAACGGTAAATGTCCAGCCCACTGACCGGGAAGCCGAAGACCACGCCCTCGAAGAAGTTCCAGCCGATGTGCAGCCCGATCGGGAGCCAGAGTTGCTTTGTGGTCAGGTATCCATAGGCCAGGAATAATCCGGCAAAAAAGATACCTGCCGCGCTGGTCCAGGTGGCGTTGGGGTTACCCAGGTGCAAGAGGCCAAAAACGGCCGATGAAATCATAACACCCCAGAACAGGTTCAGCCCGCTGGCGAGCGTTTGCAAGTGGTAACCACGCGAGAGCAGTTCCTCGTTCCAGCCGACGAAAATGAAAACGACCAGCATGCCCAGGGTCCCGCCCAGAACGGTCAACAGGTCATCTGTCTCCCAGGCGAAGCCATCGAAAGTCAGCCAACCCAGACCCCATTCGATCAGGTAGATGAAGCCCATCATGAAGAAAGTGATGACGATGCCTGCAAAAATATCGAGCACGGTCCATTTATCGAGTTTCAGCCCCAGGCTGCTAAAGGAACGTTTGTCGAGAAATCGTCGCGCCAGAAAAATGGACAACGTGATTGCAAAGATTTCGACAACTTGGTTTATGCCTAGCAATAATCCATCGGGCAGTTCAATGCCGGGAATATAGAACAATATACCAAGCGGAATCCCCGCACACAATGAAAGAACTATTAAGAGGATGGTCTGTAATATTAGTCGCCAGCCCGCCCGCAGGCGGGGCTCATCCGGCGAGAGAAAGATGCTCTTCAAGAAGGAACGTTGTGGAGTGGGTTGTAAGTCAGTCATCCGTTCAATTTTACATTATTCGCTGGCTTTGGGGACAATAATCCACATAATCAGGTATGGAACCAAGCCTGGTACACCGCCAGGGATAAAGGCGATGAAAAATGCTAGGCGGAACCAGAAGGCGCTGACGCCGAAGAATTCTGCCAATCCCCCGCAGACACCGGCGACGACGCGGTTGCGGCGTGAACGGCGCAGGGGAGCACGAGTTTGACTCATTTGATTACCTCCAAAAGTAATTTGATTTCACCCTTACATACGATGAAAGTTTGACAAAGTTGTTTGTAGCTCGTGTTCATCCCAAATAATAACTCGATTCCTCCCCGCTTGCTTGGCAAGATACATGGCCTTGTCTGCTCTGGAGAGCAACTGATCGATTGTAATTGTATAGGTGTTCTCCATGAGAGCTACTCCAATGCTTATTGTGATGTTGATTGGCCCAATCTCGGTTTCGATGGGGGTTTCGGCGACGAGACGTCTTAAACGTTCAGCAATATTTCTTGCATCCTCGAGTTTTGTTTCCGGAAGCAAAATGACAAATTCTTCACCGCCAAACCGCCCTAAAATATCATCGGTACGTAAATTCTTCATGCAAATCCGGGCGATGCCCTGCAAGATCTGGTCGCCGATGATGTGTCCGTGCGCATCGTTGATTTTCTTGAAGTGATCGATGTCGAACAGCAGGAACGATACATGACCATTTGATGTTTGGGTTCTTTTGATCTTTCGCTCAGACAGTTCCAGGAAATGCCTGCGGTTGAAGGTGTTTGTCAGCGGGTCAATCGTAGCATAATAATTTAGTTGAGCTTTTGCCTTCTCGAGGTCGGCCAGTGAACGGGATTTGATGCTGTCGCTATACCAGATTGCAATCGAAGCAGCAACGATCGCGCCACCCAGATCGATCAAACGATCCGCCATCGTGGTTTCGAACCCGGCAAATTGGGTAACCCCGTTTGTTTCCAGTAAATAGGCGGTCATCACAGTGATAAAACAGATTGCTCCCCAGCGTAGACCTGCCCATAGACCAGCCATGATGAAGGCCGCAACTGGTACGAAAACTTGCCAGACGACACTGGAAGAATGGATACCCCCTGAAATCACCATCACGCCTGCCGATGAGATGTAGATCGCAAATGTCACCAGATGAGCGGTAGGCCTATGTTGTTTGAAACGGGTAATGAGGACGAATCCGAACAAAGAACACAGGGTTGCAATCAGGTTGACCCATACAGCCTGAGCAGGATACCCGCCGGACCAATAAACGAAGGCAAAGGCAAGGAAAAACACAGCCGTGAAAAGTGTACCCAGTTTCGTAACATGGATCAGGCTGTCCTGGTAGGAGCCTGTCATTTTGGATGGGTCCGGTCTCAAGTTTTTGAAATTGACTTTCAAGTTCATGTAAAGATTATAGGGTCTTTGCCCATTACCAATTATTTCAAATATATTCCACTCGGATCCAAGTCATTTCGCAGGATTCGAAGTTCCTTTTCCGTGACAGGGTCTGTCGTGCGCAATTTGCTGGCAACCTTCAAATCCCAGCCGGTGTTCTCTTGCGCCTGCTCTACAGTCTTGCCGGGATGCAGGGCAGTCAGCACCATCTCACCGTTTTCATCCGGTTCCAGCAGACCAATATCGGTCACCACGGCCAGCATCCCGCCGCCACGCACGCCGGCGGCCTCGCGCTCTTTGCGCCCGCCTAGGAACCCGGCTGAAGTCATGAAGTCCACTTTTTCGGGGAAGCGACGCTTCTGGTGGGGTGTCATGATGTAGCAGCGATTGGCCCAGGCCGCAATTTCCTGCGAGCCGCCGGAGCCGGGCAGTCGCACCTTGGGTTGCGCATAATCACCAATGACGGTGGCATTTATGTTACCGTACTTGTCGATCTGCGCGCCGCCCATGAAGCCCACGTCCACGTTGCCGCGCTGCAGGTAGTTGGCGAAGATGACGTACACGCTGACCACCGAAAGCGCGCCGCTGACCAGCGTCGGGTCGCCAATGGAGAGCGGCAGGCGGGCTGGTTCCGCGCCGATCACGCCCGCTTCGTAGATCATGACCAGGTTGGGGGCGTGCGTCCGTTTGGCAAGGTTGCAGGCCAGGTTGGGCTGGCCCACGCCGACGAAGACCGCGTCGCCGTCGCGTAGCAGGCGGGCGGCGTTGATGATCATCAGTTCGGCGGATGAATAGGTTAGTTCGGTCATGCGTTCTCCTCGAAAAAGGATTGAATTAGATTTGAGACTTCACTCGGTCTTTCCAATGGCACCAAATGGGTGGATTTTTCCAGCGTTTCCACCCGGACCTTGGGCTGCTTCCGTTTTACCAGCACCCCGGTCCGTTCCCAGAAGGTATCCGTCTCTGCGCCGCGGATGATGAGAGTCGATACCTTGAGCGCCGGCAATCCGCGCCAGATATCCAGATCAGGCCCGACAGCCGTAATATAGAGACGAATTTCCCATTCAGCGCTATAACATAGCCGATAAGCTCCTTTGTCAGTTTTGCAGGTGATGCCTTCTATATAGGCTCGCAACGCTTCGTCATCCAAATACCTGAATATGGATTTGCGTCTAAAGCCTTTAAATAATCTGCCCAGATCATCGAACTCCCTGCGACGTTTCTTGGTGGTGTTGACCAGAGGATGCAAGCGATAGCCCAACCCGCTTTTATAAAACAAGCTCCAAAGTGGGGAGATATACGGTGGGAAGAGCACCGGGTCGAGCAACACGATGGCTTTGAAGCGCTCCGGTTCGCGCAGCGTAGCCCGTTGAAGGGCGATCCCGCCCATCGAATGCCCGATGCAGACCAAAGGCTTGGTTTGATGCGCGTCGAGAAAGTGCAGAAAGTCATCGGTCAGCGGACGCCAGTCAGCGAGGTCTTCCGGCTTGCTCCCAGGCCAGAGCGGACGCTGTGCCATCGCGGTAACATGGTAGTTTGCAGCCAGAAGCAAAAGCAAGGGGCGATAGCATTCTGGCGGGTAACCGTTGGCGTGCAGGAAAACCAGTTCCTCGCCATTCCCGCCAAAATCAATGAAAGGAATGCTCATGGCTGTAACCACAAAGGCACTAAGGCTCAAAGGCACAAAATTTGTTTTTGTGTCTCCGTGACTCTGTGTCTTTGTGGTTAATATTCTCCATAATTGATAGCTTCACTCATCCTCGGTTTGACCCACAATCTTTCATGCACCTCCGTACCCAGCTTCTGCCAATATTCATTCCGGTTTTTCACGCCATAGACCCACTCCTCCAGCCAGGCCTTGACGGCTTCTTCCGAGGAACTGATTTCATCCCATTTCAGGTAGAACTCATTGTCGCGGTCGTAGTAGCCCTGTGCGTAGGATGGGTGGCAGGCATACGGTGCATGACACACCGCGTGGACGATGATGCCGGGGATCATGGTGCGGTTCGGGTCGGAGCGGATGACGGACTCGTCCACGATCTCCTCGGCGGTCAGGATCACCTTTTTGGCGGCGAAGGCGGCTTCCTTCTGCTCGCCGATGATGCCCCACAAATGCGCGTTGCCGTTCGCGTCTGCGCGCTGCACGTGGACGATGGCCACATCCGGGTTGAGCGCCGGGACGACGATCAAGTCTTTACCGCCATAGGGATCAGGGATGCGCTTGATGAGCGGGTTGGCCTTTTCCAAATCTTGCACACCGACTTGGTTCATCGGCAGGAAGGGCAGGCCGGACGCGCCCGCTTGCAAGCGCGTGATCATGCCGAAATGGGAATACTCTTCCCATTCCAGTTCACCGCGCTCGACTGCGCCGCGCACGAGGCGCAACGAGCCGACGCCGGGATTGCCCATGTAAGACCAGATCACCTTGCGAGCGCAGCCCGCCGCAACCATCTGGTCGTAGATCAGGTCCGGGGTGGCGCGCGCAAGCACCAGGTCCCGTTTGCGCTGGCGGATGATCTCGTGCCCGGCGGCGAAGGGGATCAGGTGTGTGAATCCCGCCGCGTAGACGGTATCTCCGTCCTGTACATATTTGGATATTGCTTCTGAGAGAGAGATGAGTTTGGTCATTATTTTTTCTTTGCCTTCTTTGCTCTTTCTTCTTTACGTTTTTTTGCGCTCTCGCGCATTTTTCGAATTGAGCCAAACCGGCCTGCTGAGGGTGGGGGCGCTGCGCGGCGACGAAGGAAAAAACCTAGCCCCAGGAGCACCATCCCCACGAACAGCCAATCGAAGTCAGGCCGGTTTGCTAAATCGGATGCCACGAAAAAAATGAGCGCAAAAATCCCCAGGATGATAAAGAACGTCCCCACGCGCGGTACTAACTCATACTGTGGTGTCGGTCCTTCTTCGCCCATTTACGCGGCCTTTCTGGCTGAAAAGAACGTGCGCCGGAAGGGATAGAAGACCGGTTCACCCGGCATGGCGAGGCGCAGTTCACCCCGAATTGTGTTGGTGAACGCCTCTTTTAGATCGCCCAGACGTTCGAAGTAGGGGACGAGCGCCGTGCCGGAAATCCAATCGACGATGGCGTCCGCGTTTTCCAGGACGTGCGGATAGACCTTCTCGAAGACGACGATCTCCTGCGCTTCTGCCCGGAATAACAGCTCTGCGTACGCTTCGATGGGCAATACCGGCGAATAGCGAGCCCACCCGCCTAACGCGCTGACGAAGGGTTCCCTCCCGGCTACCTCAAGGATGGTCAGGTGGGCGGTCGAATTATGGTTGGACGGCACCTGCACGGCGAGTTGTCCAGCAGGTGCCAGACGGTTGAGGAGATGTGGGATGAGTCTTTCGTGATTTTCAGACCATTGCAAGGCTGCGTTCGAAAAGATCAAATTCCATTCGCTCTCCAACTGAGTTTGATCTCCCAATTCAAATCGCAGACCGGGACGAGAATATTCCCTTGCCCGTTCCAGCATTTGTGGAGACGAGTCCAATCCTAGCACTTCGCTATCCGGCAGGGAGTCAGCCAGTCGTCGGGTCAGTTCGCCGGTGCCGCAGCCCAGGTCCACCACACGCAGACCAGGGCGGACGTTTACCAATTCGAGCAAGTCATCGAAGGGGGCGCTGCGTTGTGTTTGGAATTGATGATATTTATCGGGGTTCCAAGGCATGAATCTATTTTACCCTTAGCTCTCCTGTACCACCAAGGCACAAAGACACGAAGTCACAAAATTTTTAATCCCTGTGTCTTTGAGTTTTGGTGTCTTCGTGGTAAGAAAAATTCCCCCTCCCGAACTCGGAAGGGGGCCTGCTCAAGTGGATTCTATTTGATCAAAGTCTGGATCTGTTCGTGCATATACAACTGCACGTAATACAGGCCGCCACCGTTCTTGCCGCTGGCGCCGGAGCCTTTCCAGCCGCCAAAGGGTTGGAAGCCGGGCCACGCGCCGGTGGT
>CAZLOC010000069.1:0-12775 GCA_964560935.1 uncultured Anaerolineaceae bacterium
ATGAAAGGTGTGATCTACGGCATCGCCCCGGACACGAAAATCGTGGATATCAGCCATCTGATCTCGGCGCAAAATGTGCTGGAAGGCGCGTATGCCATGTGGCGGGCGGCGCCATTCTTCCCGCCCGGCTCCGTGCACGTGGGCGTGGTCGATCCCGGCGTGGGCACGAAACGCCGACCGATTGGCGCGCGCCTGGGCGACCAATATTTCATCGCGCCCGATAATGGAATGTTGACGCCCTTGATTTTGGATGCCGAACGCAACGGCAAAGCGGTTGAGTTTGTCCATCTGGATAATCCCAAATACTGGTTGCCGAAGGTGAGCAATACCTTCCACGGGCGGGATATCTTTGCCCCAACCGGCGCACATCTGGCAGCGGGCATTCCCCTGAGCGAGTTGGGCACACCGATCACAGACCCAATCCGGCTGGACTTGCCCCGCCCGGAGAAAACGGAAAACGGTTGGTTGGCGCATGTCACCATCATCGACATCTTCGGGAACCTGACCACCGATCTGCCTGCTGAAGCGCTCGCATTGTCCCCGCAGGGGGATGGGCGGCGTGACGTGCTGGTCCGCATCCGCGACCGTGAAATCGACGGCATCATCGAATCCTATGGGCATCGCGAGGTCGGTGATCTGGTTGCCTTAGTGGACAGTGAATACTATATCGAAATCGCCGTGGTCAATGGCAGCGCCGCCAGGCTTCTTGGTGCACAAGTCGGCGATGTGGTCGAGGTTATCTATCAAGATTAGGCTATAATAAGCGTATGTCTTTTTCGGCTACTTATGCCCAGGAAGTCGACGCCACGGTCGCTAATCGGCTGAAGATAACATCCTCAAAGACCCTGAAGGAATTCACGACCTTTGGGGTCTTACTTATCCGGTGGTGTAATGGCTGAAGCCCCTATAGTTGTCGAAAACCTTTCTTTTCAATATCGCATACGTCCCGAACGGGCAATCGAGAATATTTCGTTTGAACTCAAGCCGGGAGAGATGTTATTGATCGCCGGTTCCAGTGGGTGCGGCAAGACCACGCTGGCGCGCTGCATCAATGGTCTCATACCCAGGAGCTATGGCGGCAAACGGGAGGGTCGGGTGCTCTTACACGGTAAAGACGTGGCCGAGATCCCGCTGGCGGAAGTGGCACAGATTGTCGGCACGCTGCTGCAGGACCCGGAGCGCCAGATCGTTGCCAGCAACGTTTATAACGAGATTGCCTTTGGCCCCGAAAATTTGGGGCTTCCGCGAGACGAAATCGTAGAGCGTGTTGAACTTGCCATGCAGCGCCTGGGGCTGGAATACCTGCGCGAGCGCGACACCTTCAATCTTTCCGGCGGCGAGAAGCAGAAAGTTGCCCTGGCAGGGGTCTTGGCGATGAACCCCTCCATCCTGTTATTGGATGAGCCGCTCGCTTCTCTTGATCCCGCTTCTGCTTACGAAGCCCTGGACATTTTCCGCAGCCTGGCGGACGAGGACAAGACCGTCGTGCTGATCGAGCACCGTGTAGAAGATGCCATCGCCGCCCGCCCTGACCGCTTGATGTACATGGAAGAGGGCTTTGTCAAGTATCTGGGGCCGATCGAGAGCCTGCCCGATGAGATCGACCACAAACAGGTCAAACTTCCGGCGCAGTGGGTGGTGGACCGCGTCAAGGGGCAGAAAGAGGTTGTTGAAACGGTCAGCAGGCCTGCCCTGAGCAGGGTCGAAGGGCCAGAGTCGCAGGAACGAGGCGAGACGTTGGTCTCGTTTGAAAATGTCTCCTTCCGTTACAGTGATGAAACCCCCTTTGTCCTGCAAAACGTCAATCTGGAGATCCGTCGTGGTGACCTGATCGCCGTGTTGGGGCCGAATGGTGTCGGCAAATCCACCCTGATTAAACATGCCATCGGCCTGCTCAAGCCGACCGAGGGGACTGTGCTGGTGGAAGGGCAGGATACGCGCAAGATGAGTGTGGCGCAGATTGCGCGCGTGCTTGGATTTGTCTTCCAAAGCCCAACTCACATGCTCTACGCGCCAACGGTGCGCGAGGAGCTGGAGTTTGGCCCCAAAAACCTGGAATTCGAGGAGGAAGATATTGCCAATGCTGTGGCCGAAAGCATCACCACCCTGAACCTGAACGGTTTGGAGGAATACCCACCTTTAGGCCTTTCCTTTGGGCAACAAAAGCGCACCACAATTGCGGCGGTGCTGGCCATGCATTCTAAGATCATGGTCATGGATGAGCCCACCGCCGGGCAGGATTATGCCAACTACACCCGTTTCATGGATGTCATGTGTCACCCGGTCGATGGGGCGCAATCGATCCTTTCAGCCAATTTTGCGGCCACGCTGTTCATCACGCACGACCTGGACCTGGCCGTGACCTACGCCAATCGCATCCTGCTGGTTGGTAACGGGACGGTTGTGGCGGATGGGCCGCCTGAAGAAGTCTTGCAGGACTTTGATCTGCTGAACCGTTACCGAGTCCGGCCGACCTCGCTTCTAAACCTGAACTTGAGCCTGCTTCCGAAGACCGGAGGCTTTTTACCGGCTGAGGCCTTGGCGGCTTATGCGTAGAATGATTTTCCCTGTAACGGATATCCCCGTGCAGGGTTATCAGAGATAGGGTCAGCATCGTTTTCAAACCAAATTAATCTAAGGAGAGAGATCATGGATAACAAAAAAACATGGGCGTTTGGCACCCGCGAAGTCGTATACGGCGCCATCGGCGCGGCGTTGTACGGTGTATTTTCCTGGGCCACCAATATTTTCCCGCTGCCCGCCGCCGGTAATATCACCTTCCGCCCGGCGGTTGCAGTGCTGATTTTCTTCGGCGTCGCTTATGGTCCCTGGGTTGGCCTGCTGGCTGGCTTCATTGGCAACACGCTGGGTGACGCTCTTTCTGGTTGGGGTTTCTACTGGAACTGGAGCCTGGGCAACGGTTTGATGGGTCTGGTGGCCGGTCTGGCGATGCCAATGATCAAGGATTTCCGCGCCCGCGCTGACATTATCAAGGGCGTCGGTTGGGGCATTCTGGGTATCATTGTCGGCATGCTGTTTGCCTCGTTAACCGAAATGTTCGTTGGCGGCATCGATATGAACACAGCGCTGGTCGGTTACTTTACGCCGGCCGTTATCGGCAACACCATCGTAACGATCATTTTGTTGCCCATCTTGATGGTGGCCTTTGCAGCCGTTGCTGCGCGCAGGGGGCGGTAACTAGCTTATGCTGGCGACCTGGCGGTATCGTCCACGCGATACTTTTATTCAGAGACTGGATCCGCGCACCCGCTTGATTTTCCTGTTCAGTGTGATCTTTGGCCTGACCATCCCTGAAATCTGGGATTTCCGCATCATCATCCCTCTATTCGCGCTTTCGCTGACCCTGTATTTTCTGGCGCGAATCGAATGGAAGGATGTGAGAAGGGCCTGGATCTTCATCATCGTGCTGGTTGTGTTTATCGTCGGGCTGAACGGTTTGCTTTCCGGGCGTGGCGGTCCGTCCTCTGTCGTCCAGGTCGAGTCGCCGACTCTGTTTACCATCCCATTCTACATTCCCGGCACGCAATGGGGGTTCAGCGTGCCGATTACAATCAATAAGCTCTGGTTCGCCCTCGTGCAAATGACCCGTATGCTCACCATGGCAATCCTGGCTATCCCGATCCCATATACTATGGATCCCAATATTTATGGCGTCGCCTTCCGTCGTATGGGCGCCTCGGACAAATTCTCATTTGCGATGGATCTGGCTTTCCGCTTCCTGCCGACCTTCGCGCGTGATTTCTCAACGACCGTGGATGCGCAACGCGCGCGCGGCTATGAAATGGAGGCGCTGAAGGGCGGTATCGTTGCCAAGCTGCGGCGGCTGGCGCCATTGATCATCCCGGTCACCATGCAGGCGACGGTCACGGGCGAGGATGTGATCGATGCCATGGACTTACGCGCCTTCGATACCAACAAGCGCACCTGGATCAAAGACAAAGAGTTGCACTACGCTCCGCGTGATTACTTTATGCTGGGCTTGGGTGCATCGATTTTTGTCGCTTGTTGTTTGCTGAAATGGGTCTTCGGCATCGGAGGGTTCTTTGTGCCAGACTTTTTCTTCGCACTTCTCGGATATTGAAAAAACTGTATAACGAAAAGCAGCCGCCCAACTTCGGGCGGCTGCTTTTCGTTATACCTGCCTTGGCAGACTGGTATTTACTCTTCTAGCGTGCTTATGTCGCCTTCGGGCAACCCTTGTGCGCGCGCTTTCAAGACTCTTCGCATGATCTTGCCAGAGCGCGTTTTGGGGAGTTTGTCCACGAACATGATCTCTTCGGGTTTCGCAATGGGACTCAGGTGCATCGAAACATGCTGGCGTAGCTCCTCGGCCAGCTCGGGGGAGCCTGCAAACCCGGCTCTCAGCAGCACGAAACAATGGATCGCCTGCCCTTTGACCTCGTGCGGGAGACCGATTGCGGCTGATTCTGCCACTGCCGGATGGCTGACCAGCGCAGATTCAATCTCTGCAGTTCCAAGCCTGTGCCCAGAGACTTTGATGACATCGTCCACGCGACCGATGATCCAGAAATAGCCGTCTTTATCGCGCTTGGCCGAGTCGCCGGTCATGTATTTGCCAGGGTACTTGCTCCAGTACTGGTTGATATAGCGTTCGTCATCGCCGTAGACCGTACGCAACATTGAGGGCCAGGGATTTTTTAAGACCAGGTAGCCTTCCTCGCCATCCGGTACAGGTTTACCGTTTTCATCCAGGATTTCGGCTTCCTGCCCGAAGAAAGGTCTTGTTCCGGAGCCAGGTTTGAGCGGCACAACTGGCGTGGGCGTGATCATGAACATGCCGGTTTCGGTCTGCCACCAGGTGTCCATGATGGGCGCTTTGCTTTTGCCAATCACATCGTAATACCACTTCCACGCTTCAGGGTTGATCGGTTCCCCCACGGAGCCGAGCAGGCGCAGGGACGAAAGATCGTGCTTATTCGGCCAGGCTTCGCCAAAGCGCATCAGTCCGCGGATGGCGGTTGGCGCGGTATACAGAACGGTAATCCCGTAGCGCTCCACCATTTGCCACCAGCGGTTCGGGTACGGGTAGGTTGGCCCGCCCTCGAACATGAACGAAGTTGCCCCCATGATCAGCGGTCCGTAGATGATGTATGAATGTCCAGTTACCCAACCGGGGTCGGCCGCGCACCACCAGCGGTCGTCATCCTTCAGGTCAAAGACATATTTGAGCGTGGTGTAGGTACCGACCATGTAGCCGCCGTGCGTGTGCAGGATGGCCTTGGGCTTGCCGGTTGAGCCGGATGTATACAGGATATAGAGCGGATCTTCCGCGTCCAGTTCTTCGGTTGGGCATTTCCCGTTGGCGATGGGTAGAGCCAGTATATCGTGATACCAGTGATCGCGACTGGCTTCCATCGGGACCTCGTGGCCTGTGCGCCTGACCACGATCACATTCTCCACCGACGGGCAGGTCTTGATGGCGTCATCCACGGTGCGCTTGAGCTCGAAAATCTTGCCGTTGATCCAACTGCCGTCCGCAGTGATGACCAGTT
Organism: uncultured Anaerolineaceae bacterium; assembly: GCA_964560935.1. Lineage (GTDB taxonomy): Bacteria > Chloroflexota > Anaerolineae > Anaerolineales > Villigracilaceae > JAABUE01. The sequence goes on from CAZLOC010000069.1 coordinate 5,535, forward strand.
TCGAAGCGCTGTCATCAATGCGCCCTTTAAGCGCGTCCACTGAGAACCCGGCGAACACCACCGAGTGGATCGCGCCGATCTTAGCGCAGGCCAGCATGGCAAAAACGATTTCCGGGATGCGCGGCAGGTAGATCGTGACGCGCTCCCCTTTGGTGACCCCCATGGCTTTGATGATGTTGGCGAAGCGATTGACCTCGCGGTTGAGTGAATAATACGAGAAGGTTCGCTCTTCTTTGCCATCTTCACTGACCCAGATAAGCGCCAGTTTGTTCTTGCGCCAGGTCTTGACGTGGCGATCAAGGCAGTTATGCACGATATTGGTTTTTGCCCCTGTGAACCACTTGAAGAAGGGCTTGTTTGAGTCATCAAGCACTTTGTCCCACTTCTCGAACCATTCCAACTCCTCGGCGCGCTCGGCCCAGAAACCTTCCAGGTTTTTCAGGGCAAACTGCGCCATTTCGTCCCAATCCGGGATATTGGCTTGCTCAACAACCTCATCTGACGGATAGTAAACATCCCCCTCCATTTTAGGCTTAGCATTTGGCATCGGTTTCCTCCATTGGCGATAGTTTTTGTCTAATATACTGCAAATTATAGTTGTACACAATAAATTTAGTATTAAAACCCATAACCGGGCGAAAGTTGCCCGGCTGGTGTATTCGTTAGGATTTTTATGATCAAGGGGCTAACCAGGTCTAATGCCGGAAATGGACAAAGATACGCCCAAAGTTTTTATCATCCTTTTCCACGCGATGATACAACGCTTTGATATGCGACTGGTTGAGAAAACGCAAGACGCGCTTTTTCAACTGTCCGCTGCCCTTGCCGGGAATGATCTCTACCAGGCCGATGCGTTTATCGACAGCCTCCTGGATGATGCGATTCAGCGCCGTCTCGATTTTTTCTCCACGGTTATAAATATCGTGCAGGTCCAGTTTTAGCTTTGCCATCAACTACTCCGGCAAAAAAGGATCAGCATTTTACCCATTTACCGTTTGAGTTGCTTGATTCCAGTACACTATGTACAAATTGCACGCCCAGAAGTCCATCAAGAGAATTTGGAAAGTAGAGTGCTAGTGGGTTGGGCTTTTTACCCGCTCTGCGGGCAGCGATCGCTTCAGCTGCGTCGGAATAAATATTGGCGAACCCTTCCGGGAATCCTTCCGGGTGGCCGGCAACGATGCGGGATGCCCGAGCAGCCAGGGGCAAAGTCCCCGGTCCGTTGGGTGTCCTGTTTTGAGAGGGGCCGTCGAGCGGTTTAAAGGTCAAAGCCTGGGGGAGTTCCTGCATCCATTCCAAAGAACCTTTTGTACCGCTGACCCGAATACGGAGACAGTTTTCAACGCCAGCAGCCGCTTGCGTGACCCAGAAGCTTCCGCGGGCGCCGTTTTCGAAGCGCAGCAGAGCTCCGGCAAAATCGTGCACCAACCTGCCGGGCACGATGGCGCCTACTTCCGCGGCGACTTCTGCTACTTCCAGGCCAGTGATAAAGCGGGCGAGATTGTGCGCGTGCGTTCCGATATCGCCCATGACCAGGGACGGGCCTCCTTTGACCGGGTCGTAGCGCCAGGGCAAGTCCCCGGACGGGTCAGGATCGTTTTCGTCGGCTTTGCCGCCCTGCACATATTCGACCTGGACCAAACGGATCGTTCCCAGTTGCCCATCCTGGACCATCGCCTTGGCCTGCCGCACCATCGGGTAGCCCGTGTAGTTGTGGGTCAAGCAAAACACCAGGCCGGTATCTTGCACTTTTTGATGTAAGGCTTGCGCTTCCTGGAGGGTGTTTGTCATTGGCTTATCGCAAATGACGTCGAAGCCGCGCTCCAAGGCAGCAACCGCATACTCATAATGGCTGTCGTTGGGCGTCATGATCGCGATCACGTCTGCGCCATCGTCGCGTTTCACTTCCGCATCCAACATCTCGGAAACATTTCCATGCGTGCGCTCGGGAGCCAGTCCGATTTTCAGCCCGGCTTGCCTGGCCCGCTCAGGGTTGGACGAAAGCACGCCTGCCACCAGTTTGTAGCGATCATCGAGCCTGGCAGCCTGTCGATGCATAGCGCCGATGAAGGAGCCCGGGCCGCCGCCGATGACGGCCAGCCGCAGCCTGCGGCCTAAGGTTGCGATAACGGGATTTAGTTCCATGTCATTCCTCCCGAGCCAGGTATTCTCTAATGGTTTCGACTACCAGGCGGTGGTCATCTTCCTGCGCAAGGCCAGAGACTGTGATCGTTCCAACCATGCCGGTCCCTTTGATGATGATCGGGAAGCAGCCGCCGTGGGGCGCATATTCACTTTCGGGTACCAGAAATACTTCTTCTATGGGCTTGCCGAGACTTTTTAGAAATTGTCCCATATAAAACGAACTGTGCGCGAACCTGTAAACCAACCGGACTTTTCTCTTGACCCACTCGTCGTTGTCTGCGGATGTGCCGGGTCGGCTGGCGTGGAAAAGCTGCTGTTCGCCACGCGTGATATCAATCGTGATAGGCAGATTCTCCTGCATTGCTCGTTCTACCAGCTGGTTGCCAATTTGCCAGGCGGTCTCTTCATTGAAGCTTGAGAATTGAAGTTCTTGTTCTTCCTGGAGAAGGCTTTTTAAATTTTTTTCCATATCTATAACTCAATTCGCCCTTTGATGATTTGTGCAAACCGGGCTATTTCAAAAACTCCGCTACTGCGCCTGCCATCAATGCCGCAGCGCGGGGTAAGGCTTCTTCATCAAAGTCGAATTTGGGGTGGTGGTGACCGTAGTTCAGCTTCTTCTCATCATTGGCCGAACCCACAAAGAAATAGCAGCCCGGCACCTGTTCGAGCATAAAAGCCATATCTTCCGCACCCATCGTCAGGTGGGCGGTGGTGTCAAGGTCGGCCTCCGGCAGCATGAGGCGGGCGTTCGCCTGCACGCGCCGGGCGATCTCGTCCGCATTGATCAGCGCCGGGGTCAGGCGCTTGACCTTAATTTCAGCAGCACAGCCCATCGCTTCAGCCACACCGTACACAATCTCCGCGAAACGACGCAACACAGTCTCGCGCACCGCAAGTTCGAAGGTGCGGATGGTGCCTTCCATCCTGGCTTCCGGCGGGATGACGTTGAACGCATCCCCGGCGTGGATCATGGTCACGCTGACGACGGCAGCACCCAGCGGGGCGACATTGCGGGATGTGATGCTTTGCAGCGCGGTGACGATCTGACTGGCGGCCAGCACCGGGTCGACCGTCTGGTGTGGGATCGCAGCATGCCCGCCTGCCCCTGTCACCGTTATCTTGAACTCTTCCGCGCCTGCCATGACCGGTCCCGCCGCTACGTGCACCCAGCCAAGCGGCTTCTCGTTCCACAGGTGCAGGGACAGCGCCAGGTCGGGCGCCGGGTTTCCCAGCACGCCCTCGCGGATCATCATTTCGTTGCCGCCGATCTCCTCGCCGCAAGTGCCTTCCTCGGCGGGCTGGAAGACGAATTTGACCGTGCCAGCCAGTTGATCGCGATGCGTGTGCAGCATCTTGGCGACGGTCAGCCCGATGGCAGTGTGACCGTCGTGTCCGCAGGCGTGCATTGTGCCGGGATTGGTTGAAGCATAGGTTGCGCCCGTTTGCTCGGTAACAGGCAGGGCGTCCATATCGAAGCGCACTAACACCACCGGGCCGGGCTTGCTGCCTTCGAGTAGCCCAACCACGCCAGTTTTGGCGACGCCGGTGGTCACTTCCATATCGAGTGACTGGAGTTCTTTGGCGACGATACCCGCCGTGCGGACCTCATGGAATCCCAGTTCGGGGTGCATGTGCAAGTCACGTCGCAGAGATTGGGTGTATTCGAACAGCTCTTGTGCTTCGGTGAGGAAGTTGGGCATTACGATTGCTCCTTATATGTCATGCTGAGGAGCATAGCGACGAAGCATCTCGTGGTACGCTCCCTTTGGGCGCGAGACCCTTCGCCTGTCGGCTCAGGGTGACAGATTGCTATCTGTAAATTATTCTTCTAAACTTTTCTTCGAATCTCGGATTTTCGTCCGTGCTGCCTTCGGTGTGGCGTTTGCGCATGCGCTCCTCGAACTTGAGCAGGTCACCGATCTGGCTTTTGTGCTCTTTCAGCGCTTTGAGCTTGATTGGCCATGCCTCGGTGATGTCGATGGTGACATTAGGTTGGTTCGTCAGCGAAACCCAGACTTCCTTTGGCATGTGGGGTGGGTAACCTTCCTTGAGCAGTTCCGGGAAGAACAGTTCATTGCCAGCCGCAGGGAAGACAGCATCCAGCACCACCTGCCCGGCGGCGCGGTGGTCGGGGTGATTGAGGCCGTAGGAGGCGAACAGGTTCTGGGGGTCACAGGTGACCAGGATGTTGGGTTTCATCTGGCGGATGATGCGCACCACGTCGCGGCGTAGATCGAGGTCGGGGACCAGCGTGCCGTCCTCTCGGTCCAGGAAATGAACCGCTTCGACGCCCAGCGCGGAGGCGGCAGCCTGCTCTTCCTGATGTCTCAAATCGCAGAGCTCGTCGCCCGGAATATCTTTATTGTGGTCGTTGCGGCCTTTGTCGCCGCAGGTCAGCAGGTAATACTGGATGTGATGTCCGTCACGCGCCCAGCGCGCCAGAGTCCCGCCGCAAAAAAATTCCGGGTCATCCGGATGCGCCAGGATGACCAGGATATTCTGGGGTTCGAGCCAACTGCCAGGGTTTTCTTCAGGAGCCATTCTTTTTATCTTTGCCGCAGTCACAACCGCCGCCTTCGTGCTTATCGCAAGGCGCTTCGGACTTGCGCCGCAGGGCTTCGAGCTCGTCCCAGGGTTCGATCACGTCGCGGTGGAAGGTCTGGTAAGAAGGCCGGCCTTCGCCTTCGAATTGTACGGTGATCATCTCGGTCAGCGGCGCGACATCCACAACAACGCCTTCGCCATTCGGAGTAACAACGCGTTTTTTGCGTTTGGGCAGGGTTTTGCGCGCGGCAACATATTGCTCGTATTCGTAGATGAGACAGCAGCGCAGACGTCCGCACATGCCGGTGATCTCAGAGGGTGTCAGGGAGATGCCCTGCTCTTTGGCCATCTTGATCGAGATGGGGCTGAAATCGGTCAGGAACTTGGAGCAGCAGCGGGTTTCCAGTCCGCAGGCGCCCATGCCGCCGATGATCTTGGCCACGTCGCGCGGGCCGATCTGGCGCATTTCCACCTGGGATTTGGGGTACTTCCGGTTCATATCCTTTTTCAAGGATTTGAGATCGACCTTATCTTCGCTCTCGGTGCTGTACAGGAAGGTCAGGCGCGAGCCGTCATAATTGAACTCGGCAGCGACGATCTTGACGCCGTTCAGTTTAAGTTCGGCGGCGCGCGCGCGGCATTCGATCATGGCTTCGGTCTGCTTGGCCCGCCAGGTCTCGCGCAGCAGCAGGTCGCGGGGCGTGGCGCGGCGCTCCACCGGTTTCCAGCCGCCATCCGGCGACGAAGGGGTTTCTCTCAGAATCTGGATTACTTCGCCCAGGTGACTGCCGCGCGAAGTGTCTACAATGACGTGCTCGCCGACCTTCAAGTCGGTTAGTGACCTGCTGTCAAAGTGATAGATTTTCCCGATGGGGGTAAAGCGGATTCCAACGATTAAGGGTTGCATGCGCCGAATTATACCGTATGGAACAGGGAGTAGAGAATGGAGAACAGTGACCAGGGGATCGTAGATGGGTGGGACTTTCTTAAGACGAATAGGGGAACATAATCTTCCGGTTCTACGTCAATTGAAAAAAGAAGAATGTTCGGTAGCTTAAATTCACCGGAGATGAACAGGGATAAACGGAGTCCAGATATCCCGTAGCAATGACCGACTGGTTTTACTCGTTTATTGAACTGGTTGATGTTCATCTCCGTTCACAGAGTCCCCTTTGGGGATCCCTGGTTCATTTTTTGGTTTTCATCACCTTTTAGAAAGAAGGAGTTTTGAAAAGGAGGGCCTATGCACTGAAATCAGCACCCTGAACGCAGGAACGCCGCCTGCGGTTCAATCGAAACGAACCTTGCGAAGGTTTCCCAAAACCACCCTTCGCAGGGATAGCTAATAAAGGAGAAAAAGATGATCACCAATCGTTTTGCCCTATCCATGGGTATGTTATTCGTGCTACTTGTTACCTACGCCTGCGGCGCTGCTGCGCCAACCGAAGCGCCGGCGCAGCCTGCAGAGCCTGCCGCCCCGGCTGAACCTGCGGTACCCGCCCCCACACAGGCTTATGCGCCGGAAGAATATTCCTATGAAAGCCCGGCCCAAGCCGAGTCTTATGCGCCAAGGGGAGCGCCTCCCAATTCTAAGGGCGGCGAACCGTACGATATGTTCTTCGAGGATTATGGGGTCAATCCCTCGGTGGATACCGAAGACGATCACCTGTCCACGTTCGCGCTGGACGTGGATACCGGCTCCTACACCATCATGCGCAACTACCTGTCCGAAGGGAACCTGCCGCCGCAGGATTCGGTGCGGGTAGAAGAGTATATCAACTATTTCGAGCAGGGTTATCCGTTCCCGCCCGCGCACCAGGCCTTCGGCATCACCATCGATGGCGCACCCTCGCCCTTCGACAGGCTCAGGACAGCGCCCTTCAGTGAGACCGAGCGCTACTCGATGCTGCGCGTCGGTATCCAGGGTTATGACGTGCCGGATTCTGAGCGCAAGGACGTCTCCCTGACCTTCGTCATCGACGTCTCCGGCTCGATGGACATGGACAACCGTCTCGGCCTGGTCAAACGTTCGCTGGAATTGTTGGTGGAGCGCCTGCATCGGGATGACCGTGTCAGCATCGTGGTCTACGGGACGGACGCGCGCGTCGTACTGGACCCGACATCTGGTTCCGATAAAGGACGTATCCTGCGCGCCATCCATAAACTGCAACCTGAAGGCGTGACCAATGCCGAAGCTGGCCTGCGCCTGGGATATAGGATGGCAATGCGCGCCTACAACCCGGAGGGTGTCAACCGCGTTATCCTGTGCTCGGACGGCGTCGCCAATATGGGACAGACCGAATGGGACGCCATCCTGCGCGAAGTGCGCGGCTATGTCGAAGAAGGCGTCATGCTGACCTCCATCGGCTTTGGCATGGACAACTACAACGATGTGCTCATGGAGCAACTGGCCGATAACGGAAATGGCTTCTACGCCTACGTGGACGATATGGACGAGGCCGAGCGCCTGTTCATTGACGACCTGACGGGGACGCTGCAAACCATCGCGCTGGACGCCAAGGTGCAGGTGGATTTCAATCCCGAAGTGG
>CAZLOC010000070.1:0-12720 GCA_964560935.1 uncultured Anaerolineaceae bacterium
CCTTTTGGGATGATCTATGGCGTGCTCGCGCTCAATGCCGGACTCGCGCCTGCTCCCGCACAAATGATGTCATCCATCGTATTTGCCGGATCCGCCCAATTCATCACGGCGCAACTGATCCGCGATGCCGTTCCTGGTTTGGTGATCGTACTGACGATTGCGGTCGTGAACCTGCGGCATATGCTTTATAGCGCCTCGATTGCGCCGTATGTGCGCGCCTTGCCTGTGGGTTGGAAGGTCTTGCTTTCCTACCTGCTCACGGACGAGGCTTATGCTGTTTCGATCCTTCATTATGAACAGGAAGATGCCGCGCCAACGGGTCACTGGTTCTTCCTGGGCGCGGGGCTGGCCTTGTGGACATGTTGGCAGTTGTGTACGGCCGCAGGAATTCTACTGGGCGCTACTCTGCCTGAGTCATGGCCGCTGGACTTTGCCCTGCCCATCACCTTCATCGCTTTGATCATGCCGGCGCTGAAGGATCGTCCTGCCATTGCGGCGGCTATTACAGCGGGGACAGTGGCTTTGCTGGCTTACAGACTTCCCTATAAGCTGGGTTTGATGCTGGCCGGATTGCTGGGCATCCTGGTCGGGACATGGCTGGAAGGGCGTAAATCCCCGAGGGCCGTCTCGCCCCGGCGGGCTCGCGGCCCGAACGGGGGGACTCTGTGAACATCTGGCTGGTTTTTTTGCTGGGCGGGCTGCTGACCTTTGGGATGCGCTACTCATTCATTTATTTGCTGGGCCGCTTCGAGCTTCCCGAAACACTGCGCAGGGCCTTACGCTTCGTGCCCCCGGCCGTGTTGTCAGCCATCGTCCTCCCTGAGTTGGTTGTTCGATCGGGACAATTTGACGTTTCGTGGACCAACTTCCGTTTGCTGGCCGGTGTAGTGGCCGTCCTGGTGGCCTGGAAAACGAAAAATACCCTGCTGACCATTTTGGCCGGGATGCTTGCTTTGTTAGTGCTTGAATTTATATTCTAAACACACATCCTTTCTTACCAAAACTCGTAGTGTATAATTTCCCCATGCCCGCATCACTTTGTAATCACAGGTAAACTCGATCGGAGCCTTTTTGGCTTCGATTTTCATTAAGGAGAAAACGTATGGCAAAAATCGACAATATGGTGGAGGAATTTTTAGCGCAGAAGAAGATTGCTGTGGTGGGCGTCTCGGATAAACGTGATACAGGTTGTAACTTGAACTACCGCAAGTTCAAGGACACAGGCTACCAGGTTTTTGCGGTTAACCCGCGCATCAGCGAATTCGAGGGCGATCCCTGCTACCCGGACCTGAAGTCCATCCCGGAGAAGCCGGATGCGGTCTTTATCCTGGCCAGCCCGAAGGTGACGGATCAGATTATCCAGCAGTGTGTGGAGCTGGGCATCAAGCACGTCTGGATGCACTGCATGATGGGCACCAAGCCTGGGCTGGTACAGAGCATGACCAGCGTCTCACAGGATGCGGTCCGGATATGCCGCGAGAATGGCATCCAGGTGATCCCCGGCTCGTGCCCCAATCAATTCCTGAAACCGGATTTCGGTCATGCTATGATGCGTGGTATGTGGAGCTTATTCGGTTTCATGAAGGTGGAAGTTTAGGTATATTGTAAGTACAGGATAATGTTTTAGGGACACGGATGACACTGACATCACGGTTTTTCCGTGCCCTTGACACGGAGTCCGTGCTTTTCCGTGCAATCCGTGTCCCGAATCCTGTACTGACGTTTTTCATATTAGCCGAATGAAATCGAAATTTCCGCGCCACGGCTGGTTGGGGCTGGTTCTGGTAGCCGTCTTCTGGACGCTGAACTGGACTTTGAGCGGCCTGCGTACGCATTTGGGCTTTTTCCCGCTCTGGCTGGGCTACTGCCTGACGGTGGATGCGCTGGTCTTCTGGCGCACGGGCACCTCGCTGCTGGCGCGTAGCTGGCGCAAGTACGCAGGCCTGTTCATCGTCTCGGTGCCGGTTTGGTGGTTGTTCGAAGCGCTCAACTTGCGCACGCAGAACTGGTTCTATGCGGGCGCGGAGTCCTTCACGCCGCTGAGTTATGTCCTGTTGACCACGCTGAGTTTTACCACGGTCATCCCGGCCGTGTTCGGAAGCGCCGAACTGATGGCCAGCTTTGACTTTGTCAAGCGCCTCGAACGCGGACCGGTGATTGCCACCGATAAACGGACCACACTCGGCTTTTTCGTCGCTGGCTGGCTCATGCTAGCTTTGATGCTGGCCTGGCCGCGCATTTTCTTCCCGTTCGTGTGGCTGTCGCTTTATTTCATCTGCGAGCCGATCAACATCTGGCTGGGAAACCGCTCGCTGGCCGAGTGGACGCAGAAAGGTGACTGGCGCCCGGTCATTTCCCTTTGGTCAGGCGTACTACTGACGGCCTTCTTCTGGGAGATGTGGAATTATTTCTCTTATCCCAAATGGATTTACGATGTTCCCTGGGGGAACTGGTTGCACATCTTCGAAATGCCCGCCCTGGGGTATGGCGGTTACCTGCCGTTTGCGCTGGAGTTATATGCGCTTTATCACCTTGTGGTAGGCGCTCTGGTCTCGAAGCGAGACGATTATGTACGCCTGGGGTCTGGCAAATAGCGGTTTGCCGTAGGTCGGACTGTCAACCTGCGCCACGAACTGGTATCCGAACTGCTTATGGCGGCGATGCGCACTGATTCCCAAGGAGCCGATACAGCCTTATGAAAGTCAATATCTGGGATATGGTACACTTTCAAATGGAGGCAGTCGTGGAAGAAGAAAAGATCCTGACTTTACATCCCGAAGTGGGCAAACGAGGCGCGAACATCAGTCGCGCAAAGTATGACATGATCCGTCAGGCCATCCTGGATGCCATCCGCTCACAAGGCGCGATCAGTTTTCAAGGGTTGGTTTCGCTGGTCGAGTACAACCTGCGCAACCGCTTCGAAGGCTCGATACCCTGGTACGTCACTACCGTCAAGTTGGATCTGGAAGCGCGGGGCGAGATCGAGCGCATCCCCGGCTCGGGAGAACAGAAACTTCGTATGAAGAGGAAAAAAGTAACAGAGTAGCATGGCGCTCACGCATAAGAGACCCACTGGCGTATTACGCCTGCTGCTTCGTGCTCCCATCTGGCTCTATCGTTGGAATCTGGGCCGGATCCTGGGTGGACGTTTCTTGATGCTTACCCATACCGGACGCAAAAGCGGACTGCAGCGCCAGAACGTCATTGAAGTGGTCAGTCACGACGAAGCAACCGGCGTCTACTACATCGCCGCCGCTTGGCGGGACAAATCAGATTGGTACCGCAACATCCAGCAGACTCCGTCCGTTGGCGTGCAGGTGCGCAACCACAGGTTTGAAGCCCGCGCTGAGCAGATTTCGGTGGAGGAAGGCGAAGCGCGCTTGTGGGACTATGCTCAAAAGCATCCGGCGGCTTTCAAGGAACTGGTCGCGGTCATGCTGGGTGTCCGCCTGCCTGTCGCTAGAGAAACCTGTCGCAAAGTGGCGGAATCCGTACCGTTGATCTCCCTTACTCCCGCAGGGTAACCATGAACCAGAATGGACAATCATCGTCCCGCAGGTTTCCTGATAAGACACAATCGCTTCGCCCAAACCTGCGGGACGTTCTCCAGGATAACCATGGCATCGAATATTGAGATCAAAGCCCGCGTTGACGATTTCGACGCTTTGAAAGCGCGCGCTGAATCTTTAAGCGACCAACCTGTGGAAGCCATTTGGCAGGAAGATATCTTCTTCAAGACCGAAAAAGGACGGCTCAAACTGCGCGTATTGGCTCCCGATTTAGGCTATCTCATTTATTATGAACGCCCCGATCATGACCGTCCCAAACGCTCCGATTATCATCTGGCAAAGACTGACGAACCCGACAATCTAAAGACAACCCTGTCGCTGTCGCTCGGTGTCCGTGGCGTGGTCAGGAAAACCCGTTATCTCTACATGGCCGGGCAGACCCGCATCCACCTGGATGAGGTTGAAGGTCTGGGTCATTTCCTGGAATTGGAAGTCGTCATGCGCGAGGATCAGAGTGACGCCGAGGGACAGGCCATCGCTGAAGAGCTGATGCGCAAGTTGGGGGTCCGGGAAGAGGCGTTGATCGGGGGGGCGTATATGGATTTGTTGGAGAAAAACGTTTAAGGAAAGGGGATACTGGAGAAATTATGCCCAAGATCAAAAGCATCAATCATGTCGCTGTCGTCGTCGAAGACATGGAAAAAGCCCTGTCCTTCTGGCGCGATGCGCTCGGTATGGAATTACATGAATTGCGCGATGTGCCGGCTGAGAAGTCGCAGGTCGCGTTTTTACCGCTGGCAGGCTCCGAACTGGAACTGGTCACGCCTACCACCGACGATTCCGGCATTGCCAAGTACCTGGCCAAGCGCGGACCCGGTATGCACCACATCTGCCTCGAAGTGGACGATATTGTCGGGATGTTGGCGCAATTGCAGGACAAAGGAGTGCGGCTGATCAACGATACACCGCGCACTGCCGCAGACGGCAAGAAATATGCCTTCATCCACCCGGAGAGCACTTCGGGCGTGCTGGTGGAGCTTTACGAGTTGTAAATTCTGTTGATCAAGTTGACAGGGGTAATGACCACAAAGTCACAAAGTCGCCAAGTCACAAATTTTTCTTTGTGTCTTCGTGCCTTAGAGTCTTTGTGGTTTAATTAGCCCGATGCTAAACAACATCGAATCCGTTTTCCGGGATGCCTGCAAGTTGACCCCTGACCGTACCATTCTGGTCGGGGTCTCTGGCGGGCCGGATAGCCTGTGCCTGATGGAAGCTTTACGGCAGGCCGGGTATCCGATCATCGTGGCGCACTTCAACCACCAACTGCGCCCGGACTCGGATATGGAGGCCAATGCCCTGGAAAAGACTGTTTCCCGGAAAATGGTGGCCTCGGTTTTCGAAAATGGTGATGTGCGCGGCTACGCCGAGAGCGAGGGCGTGGCCATCGAAGAAGCAGCCCGGACGCTGCGTTATCGCTTCCTGTTCGAGCAGGCGCGGGCCTGTGATGCGCAGGCGGTGGCCGTCGGTCACACCGCCGATGACCAGGTGGAAACCGTGCTGATGCACTTCCTGCGCGGCGCAGGGCTGACAGGCTTGAAGGGCATGAGCAGCCGCTCGTTTTTACCCTCCTTCGATGAGAACATCCCGGTGGTGCGGCCTTTGCTGGACATCTGGCGCGAGGAGACGGTGGTGTACTGCGCCGCCAACGGGTTGCGGCCTTATTATGACCCCAGCAACGATTCGCTCAACTTCCTGCGCAACCGCATCCGTCATTTGCTCATCCCGCAGTTGGAGACCTACAACCCGCGTTTTCGGGAGGCAGTCTGGCGCACGGCTCGTTCGCTGGCGGGCGATCATTCTGCGTTGATCGAAGTGCTGGATGCTACCTGGGAGAAATGCGTCAAATCGGATCGATCGGGCCTGATCACCTTCGACGCTGCGCTGATTTCGTCCTATGAGCCCGGTTTGCAACGCAACCTGATCCGGCGCGCGTTGGACCAAGTTGCCCCGGATGCGACCGATCTGCGCTTTTCCGTGCTGGACCGCGCATCCGAATTCCTCTCCACCCGGCGCTACGGGCGCATCGATCTGACCGGGGGAGCGCGTCTGTTCCTGGAAGGGGAGCGTGTCTATGTGGCCGGGAAGGATGTGAACCTGCCCTTCGAGCGCTGGCCGCAAATGCCGCCAGGCGAAGACTCGTTACGGTTGCCGATCCCCGGCCAACTGGAGCTTTCGGGCGGTTGGCTCTTCTCGTGCGAGCAGTGGCGCATCCCGGCTTTAGCGACGGAACAGGCCCTGGATAACGGCGACCCGTTCCAGGTCTGGTTGGATGCGAGTCGGCTGCCCGATCATATCGAAGTCCGCGCCCGCCGTCCCGGTGACCGTTTCGAGCCGATCGGCATGGACGGTCATTCGATGAAGCTGTCCGATTTTTTCATCAATGAGAAATTACCCCGGCGCGCGCGGGATGCCTGGCCGTTATTGTGTTCGGGGGATACGATCATCTGGGTGCCGGGATACCGCCCGGCGCACCCCTTCCGCTTGATGGATAAATCGCGGCAGGTGATGTATTTTACGCTGGCTCGGAAGTGAAAAAAATTGGACACGGATTTCACGGATAAGACGGATTTTCATCCGTTTTTTTACGGAAAGAATTCCGTAGTTTCCGTGTTGTCCGTGTCCAAAAGTAGGGCGTTGTAATTCTATTTTTCACTTAACTGCCTCAATTTTAAATTGATCTCGCGCCACTGGATCTTGGATACGCCCAGCTTCTGGCGGATCTTTTCCGTTTCATAGCCGGCGCGATAGTCCAGCAGGGTGCTGGTCCAGCGACACATGTCGAAGGAGAGATGTTTTTCGCCGAGACCGGCTTCTGCGCCGATGTCTTCCAGCAGGTACTCCAGCCGGCGTGGTGACCAGGGAAATAGCTGGTCTACGGGCTGGTACTGGCCGACGTATTCCCTGTAGGCGGGGATCCAGTCTTCGGGCAGGGGGATCTTGCGTTCCTTGTAGCGGTTGGACGGGCTGGCGTAGCGGATGAAGACGATCGGGCCGCCGGGCGCGTCCAGGTCGATGTGGTTGAGATGGATGCCCAGGCATTCGCTCTTCTTGATGCCGGTCGCCAGCAGCAAGTGGACCAGCGCATACGAGCGCGCATCCGGTTTGTTCCCGTGGCGGTGACGGTCTGCGGCATCCAGCACGGCCTGCACTTCCTCCTCGGTCAGCACGGTGGGCAGCGGACTCATGACCGAGCGTTGCAGCACCTTTTCAGCCGGGTCTACCAGTAAGACGCCGTATTGGTGCAGCCAGCGGAAGAAGGACTTGGTGGAGGTAATGCGCCGGGCGAGCGTCTTGGGGCTGCACGGCACGGGGCGTTCCTTCTCCATCCATTCGAAATAGCGGTTGAGGTCCTGGGTGGTGATGGCGCCCAGCACCCGGTCGGGCGGCATGAACTGGGTCAGGATGCGCACATCGGAGAGGAAGGCTTTCACGGTATTGGGGGAACGTCCCTGGTCGTTGAGATACATCTCCCAGGCCTGGATGGCCGGGGGCAGTGGGCTTTGGGGAGTTAAATGAGCGATAGAAGAGTCGGGGGACATAGCGCCTCCTTAATTGTAAACATCGTGTAGTCTTTTCGTATAGTTTAGCGAAAAAGGGTGGAAATGTCAACGGGGAGTGTACTTTTGACTGATCCAGTGGGGTATGACCACAGACGGAAAGTTTACGACCTCCGACTTCGTAAATATTACAACATTGCTACCCCTTCTTACATGTCTGTTAAGCGCATTGTGAATTAAGGGCCCTATAATTTAAGTAGAATTCATTGTTCTTCAGGAGTTATCTCATGAAAATAAAAGTATCTGAAAAGGGACAGGCGCTTGTCATGATCGTGCTAGCGATCATCGGCTTGATGGGGATTACCGGGCTGACCATCGATGGCGGCGCTGCCTACACGGACCGTCGCCATGCCCAAAATTCGGCGGATGCCGCGGTCATGGCCAGCGCCCTGGCAAAAATCCGCGGACAAAACATTTACAATGCTGCGCTCAATCGCGCCGCCGATAATGGCTATGATAATGATGGCGTACAAAACAGCGTTATTGTCAACAACCCTCCTGCAACTGGTTGTAAAAGCGACGATGGCCCTTATGCTGGTAACAACGAATATATCCAGGTCATTATCATGTCAAACGTCGATGCCACATTCGGGCAAATTGTCGGAGTTGACCAACTAAGCAATTGCGTAGAGGCCATTGCTCGCGCCAAGCCGGGAACAACCAACGCTTTATTTGATGGGGCGGGCATTGTCACCTTGAAGCCGGATGGTGAAAAAACCTTTTTTGTCAACGGCAATGCTACCCTGGAGGTCAAGAAAAGCGGCGCATTCGTTAACTCAAGTGCTAACTGTGCGATGTATGTAAATGGCAATATCGACATGAAAGTCGATACTGCCTATCAGGTTGTAGGTACTTTTTGCAAGAACGGGAATGTTTCCGTCATTGGCCCGGTCCAAAAGGCGGCGCAAATGCCTTACCCGCCTACTGTCAACATCCCTGCCCCGTCTATTAATTGCACTGAAACGGGATACAAAGAGGGTAATACCTACTATCCCGGTACATGGGACAGTCAGTTGCTCTTCAACGGCAACGGGAACGTAACCATGATGCCCGGCAATTATTGCTTGAATAATGGTGCTTTATTCAATGGCAACGTCAACATAACCGCCAGCGGCATAAGCGTCCGTCTGGATGGCGGCGAATTCAAGATCAATGGTAACAGCACACTCACTTGTAATAACGCGGTTTTTTACTCAAACGGTGGTTCCGGCTTCCACTTCAACGGGAATGGAAATAACACTTGTACGAATGTGATCTTTTATGCCGAAACTGGCGATGTGAAATGGAATGGCAATGTTTCTAATACTTTTTCCGCACCCACTAGCGGCCCAAACGCCGGTCTCTTGTTGTATATGCCGTATGGAAACACCTCCCCCTTGACAATCAACGGCAATGCAGGAAGTCATATCACAGGTACCATCATGGCTATTCAGTCCAATATTACGATCAATGGCAATAGCGGGACAGAAGTCATGGATAGTCAGATCATTGGATACACCATTAAATTGAACGGCAACGGCAAGACGTTCATAGATTACGATGATGCGGAGAATATTGCACAACCTCAATCACCGACCATAGAACTAAGCGAGTGAGCGTCAATACCATGTGCTTGCACAGACCAGGCTTGTTAATCGACTCTCCCAAAGTTGTTGCTTTCCTGGCAAGGTAGCCAGTCGGACACAAGCTCACTCCCCGAATTCTATTGGGGAGTGAGCGCTTGATTTTAGAAAAATAAAAACAGGGCGTTGAATCGAAGGGGGATTTGCTATACACTATGTGTGAAGAATTTCACTGAAGAAATGTGTGGGCCAATGGCTCACAATCACGCAGTAAGAAGTCATATCGATTGGCTTCTGTGAACCTGTAAAACCATCTCATAGAGAAAAGGAAAAAAGGCCATGATCGATAAATTTGAAAACTTCATGAACGGATTGACAGATATGGATTGGGGGTGGTGGCCGGTCCTATTTTTGCGTCC
Source organism: uncultured Anaerolineaceae bacterium (assembly GCA_964560935.1). Classification (GTDB taxonomy): domain Bacteria; phylum Chloroflexota; class Anaerolineae; order Anaerolineales; family Villigracilaceae; genus JAABUE01. Next base: position 9,108 of record CAZLOC010000070.1, read on the forward strand.
CCCAAAAGACTGTGAGATGGACAACCGCATACTGCTCAAGCTGACCCTTGTCTTCGGCTCGCTGGTCGGCGTGCTCTTCTTGCTGGCGCTCCTGCTCGGGGCGACCGGGCCGCTCACTTTAGGCGACATCATCATATTCATTGTCTTTTGCCTGCTGTTCGGGTGGGTCCTGTTCTTTGTCATCTACAAGGCGACCTTTGCTTATTTCTGGAATCGCCGCGCCCGGCGGCTCCGCCAGCAACAGGAATAAGACATGCGCGTGAATATTTATAAATTACGCCGGGGAGCAAAGGACTGGGTGATAGACAAGAAACATCCCGTTGCAGTGGTGACGGTCGAGGACGGGCAGGGCAGTTTTCATTTCTACGATAAGAGTTGGGAGGAATACTTGCTTAAACTATTTACTGAACCTGCCAGTGCTTTCAGGGGCGGCGGGACAACCCTGGACGGCGCCCGCTTCGATGGATTTGTGACCTATCCGGCCTGGACGCGGGAGGCGCTCGAACTGATCGTCAGCGACAAGCTTCGCGGTTCGACCCTGGGAGGCAGGATCATCGACGACGAGGCAGGCGCAGTCGGGCCTTCATAATCCAGAGAGGATCGATCAGCCATGCTATTGATGAGAATACAAGACCTCCTCCAAATTGTTCTTGCTATTTGCCTGTTACTTTTACCTGCCGTTCTGATGGCAGCGCTGTTGCGAGTTCCGCCGATGTATCGACTCGCGCAACGCGATCGGTCGATGCGGGCAGGGATTGTCTTGGGGAACGGGCTTTTGTGTTTTGGGATTACCTATGGAACGCTCGTATGGTTGGCAGCGGCCGCCATTTACGCTATCGCTAAGTTCTATTTTGATACAACCTTTGGCCTCGTGTCAGGCATCACGCGCGCGAGCGTGGATCAGTTCAAATGGGGCATCATCAACGAATTGTGGCTTCGGGGGGTCGTCCCTGCCGAAGGCGGCCAAAGATGCTTAAGCGGGAGCATGACCAACTGTCAACTTGCGGATGTAGCGAGTAAGATCAGTTCGCCTGAAAGTATCTCGTTCATCCTGTTCGGACTGGCGCTTTTTTCCGCACTTGTCAACCTGTTGCTGGGCTGGCGCTTTACCCGTCCCCCCGTGGGTCAAAGGCAGGCTGATCACAACTCGTAGTGGATTGGCCTTTGGGTCAGTAGCCTGGTTCCTGGTCGGGTTTTTGGCGGCTTGGGATGTGCGCTTCGATGCAGGATATTGGTCATTGTGGCTGTTTACCGAGCCTGCTTTTCAGCGAAAAAGAGGGAAACGTCAACGGTGAAGCCGAATCGCAAAATAGTTACAATCCCCGATTTAATAGATTTTTTGCCTTACTCTGTATCACTTTCTCAAGGTTAACCACTTGGAATTCTATTTGTTGGCGGGTATGCATTGCTTGCTCATCAAACCCATTCATTTTACTAAAGGCCAAATCAATATAAGCCCTTTGAATTTTCTGAAGCAAAACCATTGCAGATAGCCCATGATTGGATAATATTCTCCAGCGGGCCTTTCTTCTGGCAGACACTTTTCGCAATGTCTCCAGTGTGAGGAATGGATTCGGTGAAGTGATTTCGTTCGATAACTGCTCGAAAATCACCATGGATTCCTTTCGCCAGGCTAATACGATTGCAATGATCACTAAGAGGAAAAATGGGCCCATCAGCCAGAATGCCCTGACTGAAATTCTTAAATGCGGGGAACCAAATCTTTCAAGTTCCAGCCATTTGTTGACCCACTCACTATTCCATAGAGCGTGAGCAGATATTGCCAGAGTTAGCCCGAGGATTGGAAACACTACCTTCATCCAACGCTTTTTTATTTGCCTGCTTATTCCAAGACCGATACCAGTTATGGCCGTGTAGGTTGCATGGCTAGCCAATCCACCCAAAATAATCCTAAGAAAGAACTGCTTTTCAATTTGCCCATAAAATTTCGGGAGATTTTCAAAACCTTTCATAAAATAATCAACATTCTCCTGCATGGCAAACCCAATACCGACCAGGGCGCCATAGATAATACCGTCGAGAACATTGTCAAACTCGTTCGAAGCGTACAAAAAAATCAAGAGCAAAACTGCGCCCTTGGAAATTTCCTCGGTAAATGGTGCTACCGAAAAGGTAATTCCCATCTTTTGATAGGCAATACTGTTTAATAGACCGGCGATTGTCCCACTGATTACTGTGCCCCAGAAAAATGAGATGAAGATCATTACCCAGGGTTCTTTTTCATTCTTGTCTATTGAAACTATGATCGTAGTGTAGATCAGTGCAGCCAAAAAGGCTACTCCCCAAGAGATGGTTCTTGCTAACAACACCTCCTCGCTTTTGGTGAATACAAAATTGCCAATGAGCTGTATTAGAAAGACAAAGGTTGCTCCGGCCACAAATCCCTGAATGCGATGGATAGCCTTTTCATTGCCTGGCTGTTTGGCACCGCCGGTAAGCAAACGCGAGGCATCCTTCACTTGTGTAAAAAGTGAACTTGAATTCATATATTCATTCGCCCGACTTTCATGGAATCTGGCTTGATTATTATTTAGATTGAATCAATCCTCTTCTTGAGGGTCCGGAATTTTCCCTGCAAGATAACCGGCGTGACTGATGCCTAAAAGGATGAGGAAGGTATTCATATCATCGAGGCCTGGGAGTTCTTTTATCCCATTCAATATATCCTCTTTTGTAGGAACGATTTCCTTCAACTCTTTTTCTGTCGGTACATTTTCGCCAGCTTCTTCAGCCTCAGCAATCGCTTCTTGTCTTAGTTGCTCTGGAACGAAGACGGTTTCTATTGTGTAAAACTCATTGATACCGGAGATCACAAAAGCAGCAGCCAGAAGCAAGGTGATTAGAAAGTTCTGGAACTTGGTTGTATCTACGATTTTATCGATCACCTTTTCAGATCCCTCTTCCACCATGAATAATTGATAGAAGCGTGGGCGATATATTTCTTTTTTAGTGATCGGTCCGTTTTGGGTTCGGTTTCTTGCTTTTGCATCTGTTTCCATTTCAGCTGAAACTGTATTTACGCCTCTCTGGTCTTTTCCGGATTTTATCGCGGAAGAAAGAACCGTCGATCCCAGGCTAATCCCTGCCAAGAGAAGTAAATCGGAAGGGATCGAAAAATTCAGAGGTTCACCGATTTTACCAATCGCTCTAGCAGTCCAGACGCCAAAAATCAAGGAAAAAATTATTATTGTCCACAAGATAATTTGAAATCTGGACAGACTCACACGATGTCGGGAATCTACGAATATTCCAAGCGGGGAAGTTTGTTTTTCTTCAGTGTTGGGATTGACATCTACCTTCGTTGCACCAAGCCAGTATGCAAATATGGCCATTACGACTGCATAAGCAGCCCACCAGAAATATACAGAATCCATCTTTGACCTCCTTTTTATTGTGAGCGAATAACTGCATACATATTAGCATAACTGAAGAGTGGATTCAATCACCTCATTGAGCCTCATCGATTCACCTGTTGTTTGACAAAGAGAAGCATCGTTCATTCGAATACGATAACTTCTCCGGACTGAATCAGGGTTGCAATCCGCTTCCAAGATCCAGCGGTGGTGAACAGGGTTTTTTGCATTGTGCATCG
>CAZLOC010000071.1:0-12687 GCA_964560935.1 uncultured Anaerolineaceae bacterium
CCATCGTCCCTACGTTCAGATGCGGCTTCGTCCTCTCAAATTTCTGCTTCGCCATGAATGATTTCTCCTTCTAGACAATGAACGGATGAATTTATTTCAACATCTCTTGCATCACCGACTCAGACACTGGCTGATAGTGATCAAATTCCATACTAAAAACGCCACGTCCTTGCGTTGCGGAACGCAACTCGGTTGCATATCCGAACATTTCAGCCAGTGGCACCATTGCACGAACAGCTTGGGCATTTCCCGGACGCATTTCCATGCCGAGAACATTACCACGACGACTATTAATTTGGCCAATAACCTCGCCCAAGAATTCTTCAGAAACAACAACTTCCACTTTCATCATAGGCTCGAGGAGAACCGGGCCACCCTTCTGAACGCCTTCTTTGAAGGCCATAGAAGCCGCAATTTTGAAAGCCATCTCGCTCGAGTCGACTTCGTGAAAAGAACCGTCGGTCAGGGTGATCTTCATGTCCACAACCGGATACCCAGCCAGTACACCGCTGTCCGCCGCTTCCTTAATTCCTTTTTCAACAGCCGGGATGTACTCTTTCGGAATTGCACCACCGACAATTTTGTTCTCAAACAAAACACCACTACCACGCTCACCCGGCACTAATGAAATTACAACATGACCATACTGTCCGCGGCCACCAGTTTGCTTCGCATATTTATGAGACACCTTGTCCACTGGACGTGTTATCGACTCGCGATATGCAACGCGTGGACGACCAACATTGGCCTGCACTTTAAATTCCCGAAGCATGCGATCGACCAAAACATCGAGATGCAGTTCGCCCATCCCGGAAATGATCGTTTGCCCGGTGTTCTCGTCAGAACGGACGCGGAAAGTCGGATCTTCCTCAGACAATTTACGCAGGGCTTCGCCCATCTTATCCTGGTCAGCAGTACTCTTTGGCTCAATCGCAATCGATATTACTGGCTCAGGAAAAGAAATGTTTTCCAGCACAACCTTTTTGTTGTCACATAAAGTGTCGCCCGTGAAGGTTTCCTTGAAGCCCAAAACCGCGCCAATGTCTCCTGCTCTAACCTCGGTGACATCTTCACGGCGGTCTGCATACATACGTATCAAACGTCCGATACGTTCACGTTTTCCTTTTGTTGTGTTTAGCACCATCCCCCCCTGGTTGACAACACCAGAGTACACGCGGAAGTAGGCCAAACGGCCAACATAAGGATCAGTAACAATTTTAAAGACCAAAGCACTCATTGGAGCGCCATCATCAGCTGACAGGTCAATCACTTCTTCTTCGTTATCCGGGTTGGTCCCCTTCACCGGAGGAACATCGGCAGGCGAGGGTAAGTATTCTATGACTGCATCCAACAAAATCTGGACGCCTTTGTTGCGAAGGGACGATCCGCAAAAGACGGGGGTAGCCTTGCCAGCGATCACAGACCGACGTAAAGCTGCCTTGAGTTCGTCAAGACCAATCTCTTCGCCTTCCAAATACTTGACAGTCAGCTCATCATCCAATTCCGCAATACGTTCTACCAGGTTAGCACGAGCTTCTTGTGCCTGCTCTTTTAATTCATCCGGGATTTCAACTTGCTTGGGATCTTTGCCAAGATCATCTTCCCAAAGAGTAGCTTTCTGCTCCAAAATATTGACTACACCATGGAAGGTAGCTTCGAAGCCCATCGGGATTTGCATCGCAATTGGGTTGGCGCCTAACCGGTCACGAATGGATTCAATCGTACGTTCATACGATGCACCAACGCGATCCATCTTGTTCACAAAGCATATGCGAGGCACGCTGTATCGATCAGCCTGGCGCCAGACCGTCTCGCTTTGTGGCTCGACACCCTGAACAGCATCGAAGATAACGACACCGCCATCCAGAACACGGAGAGAGCGCTGCACCTCAGCCGTAAAATCAATGTGTCCGGGCGTATCGATAATATTGACCTGGTAGCCCTTCCACTCCGCCGATACCGCCGCCGAAACGATCGTAATCCCACGTTCGCGTTCCTGTTCCATCCAGTCGGTGACGGTTGTGCCATCATCAACAGAACCAAGGCGATAAGTCTTACCCGTGTAGAACAGAATCCGTTCTGTGGTCGTCGTCTTACCCGCATCAATGTGCGCGATAACACCAATATTTCTGTAACGTTCCAGCGGATACTCGCGTGCCATTAAAAAATTACCTTATTAAAGCGCGTATCACTGTTTAAACGCGATAATGAGAAAAAGCGCGGTTGGCTTCCGCCATTTTGTGTGCTTCATCACGTTTGCGAATGGCAGCACCCGTTTCATTAAAAGCGTCGATTAACTCAGAAGCAAGCTTATCAGGGAATGACTTGCCAGAACGATCCCGAGCTGCTGTCAGAATCCAGCGAATCGCCAATGTCTTACGGCGATCCGCGGAAACTTCCATGGGAACTTGATATGTAGCACCACCTACACGACGAGGGCGGACTTCCATAGCCGGCGATACATTTCGAAGCGCAGTATCAAAAACCTCCAGCGGGTTCTTATCAGTACGCTCTTTGATCAAGTCCATTGCATCATACATGAGTCCAACAGCAAGACTCTTCTTGCCGCGCTTCATAATATGCAAGATCATTGTCTGCATGTTCACGCTGTTATAGCGGATGTCAGGCGGGATAACCCGCTCCTCAGGCTTTCCTCTTCGCATGCTTTCTCTCCCAAATCTACTTTGGACGCTTCGCGCCGTACTTCGAGCGGCCCTGCTTACGATCAGACACGCCGGTCGTATCCAGCGAACCTCGAACGATATGATAGCGGACACCCGGCAGATCCTTCACACGACCGCCGCGCACCAAAACCACAGAGTGCTCCTGCAATTGATGCCCCTCGCCGGGAATATAGGCAGTCACTTCAATGCCATTGGTCAAACGCACACGTGCGATCTTCCGCAAAGCCGAATTCGGCTTTTTAGGCGTCATAGTACGCACAACCGTACATACACCACGTTTTTGCGGAGCGCCTTTATCCTGGCGAAAGCGTCGCTGCTTGTAGCTGTTAAGCGTGTATTGCAACGCCGGAGCCTTGCTCTTGGCTTTCTTCATTTTGCGGCCCTTGCGGACCATTTGGTTTATTGTCGGCACCTTTGCCTCCGATTACAGTTTACTTCACAAAGACTTTTCGCAAGAAACGAGGCCATCAGAGTGTATTGATGGCCTCATTTGTAGCTGCCATGCTATAGGCGGGATGATGGCCGCCTTGTGGGGTCGGCAACGAAAAGAGATTTTATCACCTGCCTAGTCATACGTCAAGGCTACCGTTTATCTCTAAGGTTTTCACCAATATCCAATAACCCTGTTGCCATCCTCGGCGGATGGATTTTTTCCTCATCCTTGCCAAATTTAACTACATCGCCATTATCATTTATAGCTTCAACGGCAAGTCCAAGACTCTGGAGCTCCTTTACAAGCACGCGGAACGAGGCGGGGATACTTGGATCTTCAATAGGCTCACCCTTAACAATCGCCTCATATGCGTTTACACGACCCTGCACATCATCCGACTTAACCGTAAGCATTTCTTGCAGGGTGTATGCTGCACCGTATGCTTCCAGCGCCCATACTTCCATCTCACCAAATCGTTGCCCACCGAATTGAGCTTTACCGCCAAGTGGCTGCTGCGTGACAAGGCTATAAGGTCCAGTTGAACGGGCATGCACCTTATCTTCAACCAGGTGATGGAGCTTAAGAATTGTCATAACGCCGACGGTAACTGGCTGATCGTATGGTACACCCGTTTTGCCATCACGCAACACTTGCTTTCCAAGCATAGGCATCGGGACGCCTTTCGAGCCCATTACGCTTCGTGCCGACTCGTATAACTTGTCATCACTCACATCGCTAGGTTCTCCAAGGCTTTCCAACCACAATCGCAAGCATGCACCCATTGCGGCGTCATTGTATGGTTGACGCTCCTTCGGGTCACCGTCCATTGGATAAAAAATGGTGTCTGGATCAAACTTATGATCGCGCAACCATTCGCGCGCAGTAGCGTCACGAGCATAATCAACCTTGTACAGGTCATAAATGTCATACCCGCGCTCACCTAGGTACTCTTCCAGATATAGCCGGCGTACTTCATCGTCATCTTGGATCATCTCAGGGTCGTACTCATCCTGTTTAAGCCACTCCCAGGCCGTTTGTGCCGCTTCCTTCCAAGCCTGATCTACGATCCAGGCCCGCGCCAGTTCAGCCTCGATCTCCTCTTCTGAAGCTCCATCAAAGACCGGTGTCAGCGCCCTGAAACCAAGCCGCTTGGCTGCCCATCCGAGGTGAACCTCCAAGACCTGACCAATGTTCATACGCCCGGGCACGCCCAACGGATTTAGGATAAGATCAACCGGAGTTCCATCTTCCAGGAAAGGCATATCCTCTACAGGAACAACCTTCGAGACAACACCCTTGTTCCCATGGCGACCAGCCATCTTGTCGCCGGCTGTGATTTTGCGCCGCTGCGCTACTGAGACTCTCACCATCATATCCACGCCGGCGGAAAGGTCTGAATTCTCCTCGCGTGTGAAAACTTTGACATCTACAACCTTGCCACGTTCACCGTGTGGCATGCGCAAGGAAGTATCTTTTACATCACGAGATTTCTCGCCAAAGATAGCACGTAGCAGGCGTTCTTCAGGTGTAAGCTCTTTTTCACCCTTTGGTGTAATCTTGCCGACCAGGATATCATTTGGACCAACTTCGGCGCCGATACGGATAATGCCGTTTTCATCCAAATCTTTGATCGCATCTTCCCCGACATTGGGGATATCGCGCGTTATCTCTTCTGGTCCCAACTTTGTGTCACGCGCTTCCACTTCGTACTTTTCGATGTGCACGGATGTAAAGCGATCTTCCTGAACAAGCCGTTCCGAGATAAGAATTGCGTCCTCGAAATTACCGCCTTCCCAGGAGATAAATGCCACGACCACATTCTGGCCGAGCGCCAGTTCGCCGCTTTCAGTCGACGACGAATCGGCAATAATGTCGCCGGCCTTGACAATTTGTCCTTTAACAACTGCCGGACGCTGGTCGATACAGGTGCTTTGATTGGAGCGCTGGTACTTGCGGAGTTGGTACGTATGCAAGCCATCTTTTTCGCGGATGGCAATCGAACTACCGGTCACAGACGAGACCTCGCCATCCGCCTCCGCCACAATCACCTGACCGGAGTCAAGGGCCGCATGGTATTCCATCCCGGTAGAAACCAGAGGGATTTCGGGGCGCACCAACGGAACAGCCTGCGCCTGCATATTCGAACCCATCAAAGCGCGGTTGGCATCGTCGTGCTCCAGGAAAGGAATCAATGCCGCGCTGATGCCCACTACCTGATGCGGGGCCACATCCATGAATTGAACGCTTTCCGGTGTTGAGAAAACAAATCCAGAGTGATAACGACTGGAGACACGATCACGGACATATTCATTGTGTTCGGTTAAAGGCGCATTTGCCTGGGCGATCACATACTTATCTTCTGCATCTGCAGACAGGTACTCGATCTCATCTGACACGAACGGAACAACCTTTATCTCTCCGCCAACCTTGGCAAGCTTCTTGAATACTTTCTCATCAATAATACGCTCGCCTGCTTTGACGACCTCATTCCCTTTTGAGTCCTTTAAATCTTCTTTTACTGCGCGTCCAATCAATTGCTCATCATCGCAAGGCAAAGATTTGAATACCTTACGATATGGAGTTTCAATGAAACCGTATTCATTGACCCGAGCGAACGAAGCCAGACGGCCAATCAAACCAATGTTTGGGCCTTCGGGCGTTTCAATCGGGCAAATACGCCCATAGTGCGAGTGGTGCACATCACGGACGTCAAAACCCGCGCGCTCACGACGCAAACCACCGGGGCCCAAGGCCGAAAGCGTTCGTTTGTGACGCAACTCTGCCAGAGGATTGGTTTGGTCCATGAATTGCGACAATTGGCTAGAGCCAAAGAACTCTCGCAAAGCCGCAACCACCGGGCGAATATTGACCAGAGTCACGGGTGATAACTGCTCCTGGTCCCGAATGGACATACGCTCTTTGATAACTCGCTCCATACGGCGTAGACCAATACGCAATTTATTCTGGATCAACTCACCCACTGTCTTGACGCGCCGGTTGCCGAGGTGATCAATGTCATCCGGTTTCTCTACTCCATTATTGATCTGGATCATGCGGCGCACCAGGCGGATGATATCTTGCTTGGTCACATTTCTGTGAGGAACGGGAACCTTCAGGTCGAGTTTCTGGTTTAGTTTATAGCGACCTACGCGTTCCAGATCATAGTGACGTTGGTCGAATAGCTGCTCTTCCAAAAACTGACGGGCATTTTCCAAAGTAGCCGGATCGCCCGGACGCATCTTCCGAAAGAATTCGATCAATGCCGCTTCTGCAATTGTCTGACTGCCAGAGAGATCCCACTCCGGCTCCTGCCGCAAAGTGGATGTAATGAACATGCGCTCGAGATTGTTGTCCACGTCCCGGAAGAGTGCCAAGATCTCCTCGTCGGTACCGGTTTTGAGAGGCGAATCGCCGCTGCCATCATCAACAACAGCCAACGCACGCAAGAAGACTGTAATTGGGACCGTGCGCTTGCGGTTGAATTTTAGAATGATGTAATCACTCTTACGCGTTTCGAACTCCATCCACGCACCGCGGTCAGGGATGAGCTTTGCCATCGCTAAAGCGCGACCAGTTGATCGGTCGACGGGTGCCTCGAAGTAAACGCCGGGGGAGCGGATCAGTTGTGAGACAACCACACGCTCCGTTCCATTAATAATGAAGGTTCCCTTATCCGTCATCTCAGGGAAATCGCCCAAAAATATATCCTGCTTCATGGGCTCTGGAACGTCCGCGCCTGCCAGAAGCACTGAGACGTACAACGGACTCGAATAGGTCAGGTCACGTTCAACACATTCGTCAATTGTATGCTTGGGTTCTCCAAACCAATACTTTAAGCCCCATTGTTCCGACTCCGGGCTGCGGCTGGGAAAATAAAGTTTCATCCCCTTGTTGTATGACTCGATTGGTGAAACCTCATGGAAGAGATCGGCCAACCCCTCACGCTTCAGACGCTCAAAAGAATCAAGTTGTACTTCGATTAGATCGGGAAGATTAAGTTTTACGGGAATGCGGGCAAAGTTTTTACGAGGCAGGGAAGATGCCATTCGTCTCTCCTGAATTGGGCACGATTTAATAACACGAATCTATCCCACTAACCATAGCGGGACAGCAATCGTTGATTATAAACCAAAAAATGGGGATCGGTCAAGCTAATTCAGTGATATTTCAAAAACCCACATTCACTTTATTTTGTAGACAGCGGCATTTTATCATAGATTTTACAACTTTGCATGTACTGCTGGGAGTATTTGATGTAGAATCCAAGAATATTTTCCAGGAGGCGTCATGGCAACAAGTACAAACAGCAAGCCCATTATCAATGACAGGCGCGAAATCTTTGGCTGGGCCATGTATGACTGGGCCAACTCAGCTTTCAGTACAACCGTCGGGACGGTATTTTTGGGGCCATACGTTGCCAACCTTGCTCGCAGTGCAGCCGAGGCAGCCGGAACACCCACCGTATCATTTCTAGGCATTCCGATAGCGCCCGACTCTTTCCTCCCCTATTGCATCTCCTTCTCTGTGGGAATGCAGGTGTTGTTCTTGCCCATCCTGGGAGCCATTGCAGACTACTCTCACTTACGCAAACAGATGATGCGGTTATTTGCCACCATCGGCGCGGTGGCAACGATTTTGATGTTCTTCCTGACAGGTGGATTGTGGTGGCTGGGCGGTGTGCTTTTTATCGTTGCCAACTTGGCCTTTGGCGCTGCCATCGTGTTCTACAACGCCTATCTGCCTGACATTGCCAGCGAGGCAGAGCGCGACAGGGTATCCTCCTATGGCTGGGCCATGGGTTATCTTGGAGGCGGTATTCTACTGGCGCTCAACCTGGCATTCTATCTGTTCAGCGACAAAATCGGAGTACCAAGCGACCTGGCTGTCCGCATCAATCTCGCCTCCGCGGGCATCTGGTGGCTGGGCTTCTCGTTCATCACTTGGGCACGCCTGCGAGCACGCCATGCTTCGCGCTCTTTACCGACCGGAGAGACTTATGCAAGTATTGGCTTCAAGCAATTGCGAAAAACCTTGAGTGAAGTCAATCACTTCCCCGAAACACTCAAATTCCTGCTGGCCTATTTCCTCTATAACGATGGCATCCAAACCGTGATCGCGGTCTCTGCCACTTTTGCCGCTGCCCCACTGATCCAGGGCGGCCTGGAACTCGAACAACAGACACTAACGGCTGTCATCCTGATGATCCAATTTGTGGCTTTTGGCGGCGCGCTCCTCTGGGGTCGTCTTGCCAAGTGGATTGGCGCCAAGCAATCCATTGTTGTTAGCCTGTTCATTTGGTCAGGTGTGGTGATCTACGCCTATGGCGGCTTACAAGGGGAGAGCGTTGTCCTTCAGTTTTTCATCCTTGGCATGTTCATCGCCCTGGTCATGGGTGGATCACAGGCTATCAGTCGTAGCCTGTTCGCGCAGATGATCCCAGATGGAAAAGAGGCTGAATTCTATTCCTTTTACGAGATCAGCGAACGCGGGACATCCTGGATTGGCCCGCTCGTCTTCGGATTGGCAAACCAGCTATTTGGAAGCCTGCGATATGGCATTCTGTCTTTAATCTTCTTCTTCATAGCGGGATTAATTTTATTGCCTTTCGTCAAAGTAGATAAAGCCATCGCAGACGTCAAGAAATACGACGCGGCTCGTTCCTGACCAAAACCTGCTGCCGCCAAACAGGCCTGGACTTGTGCCCAGGCCTGTTTTCATCTTATACAAATAACAACCACTTGCTACAACTTCGGCAACACAATCGTCTTTTGCTTTTGATACTTGCCCTTCTTATCCGCATAAGAAATCTCGCACTCTTCATCCGCTTCGAAGAATAACACCTGGGCAATGCCTTCATTCGCATAAATCTTGGCGGGCAATGGTGTGGTGTTCGAAATTTCCAGCGTGACAAATCCCTCCCACTCCGGCTCGAAGGGTGTCACGTTGATGATGATCCCACAACGTGCATAGGTTGATTTGCCCAGGCAGACCGTCAATACCTTGCGCGGGATGCGGAAATATTCCACCGTCCGCGCCAGCGCAAATGAATTGGGCGGGATGACACACACATCCGCTTTGATGTCGACCATGCTCTTCGAATCAAAATGCTTGGGGTCCACCGTCGCGCCGAAGACGTTGGTGAACACCTTGAACTCGTCCGCCACACGAATGTCGTATCCATAAGACGAGACGCCATAAGAGATGACATGGTCGCGCACCTGGCTTTCCACAAACGGCTCGATCATGCGTTGCTCGGTCGCCATTTTGCGGATCCAGTGATCAGGTTTCAAGCCCATAAAATACTCCTAAAGAAATGATTTACTGATGTTACGCACCGCCTCGAAGGTTTTGGCGGGATGCAAACCTGAAGTAGAGGGGAACCTTCGGGACGTTCTAGGTAAAATGAGTGATCTCACCTGCGGCGACAATGAAGCTGCCATAAAGCAAGTTATTTTATTCTAGCGAAAACCCGCCACGCTCCTGCATTTTTTCGCGGATAGATTTCTCGATGTCCACCGCCTGCGCTTCCAACTCGCGCATCTTGCTAAAATATTGCTCCCCCGCCGCAGGATCAGGCAAACCCGCCACATTAATACGGACATTGTAGCCCGCTGCCGTTAAAGCGGCTTTGGCTACGGCCGCAGCGGATGCAGCGTCACTGATGGCATTGACATTGGCAGATTCGACACAAAGCAAGGCCAACTCCATCACCTTGACCGCACCCTCAGCCACATGCAGCGGGACATGCGCCGCATTGAGTGTCGCGCTTTGGATGGAGGCTGTCCGCGCCGCTTCCTGCTCCGGGGTTTCTCTGGGCAAGCGATACGCGCCCATGACAGCCTCGAATGCGCCGGCATCGTCGTCCACAGCGTAGGTCAATTCTTCGCGCAGTTTCTCCGCATGCACACGGATGGCCTGCATTTGGGCTTCGACTTCGGCATATTTCTTCTTGCCTATTGTCAGCCCGGCAACCATAGCAACCAACCCGGCTCCCATCGCCGCTGAATACGCCGCAGCCGAGCCCCCACCCGGAGTCGGTGTGGGGGCGGCAAGTTCGTCAATGAACGAGGGACAGTCACGGGTCCGGCTTGAAGCGCTGGCGGCATACAGCCTGGATTCAAGAATCTGTTCCTTGTCAAATGCGTCCAACTGGGTGTACCAGATAGCCGCATCCACCAGGGCCTCCTGCGGGATCAATCCGACCAGTTCACCGTGATGAATGCCGACTCCGTAGCGTTCAGCTTCGCGTCGGATCATCTCCACCACGAGAGCCAGGGGAGTCTTGCGGAAATCAGTCAGGTTCATGGAGACCTGCGCGCGGCCTTCCACGAGCAACCCCAAGGCCTTGACATAGCGCAAACCGCCCGAAGAGTGCCGGATGGTCTTGGCAATCTTCTTGGCGATTTCCACATCATCGGTCGTCAGGTAGACATTGTAGGCGATCAGGTAATTGCGCGCGCCAATGACCGTAGCTCCGGCGGGGCCCAATTCGGATGGGCCGAAATCAGGCCTCCGGTCCGAGTTGGAAGCGATCTCTTCCTTCAGGCCTTCGAACTGGCCGCGGCGGATGTTCTCCAGGTTGGCGCGCTCTGGGCGAGTGGCGGCCTGTTCGTAGAGATAGACCGGGATACCCAGTTCGTCGCCAACACGCTGACCGAGACGATTGGCGATGGCAACGCATTCCTCCATCGTGACGTCGGACAGCGGCACAAAGGGACAGACATCCGTTGCGCCGATGCGCGGATGTTCGCCGGTGTGCTTGTTCAGGTCGATTAACTCGGCCGCGGTTTTGATGGCGCGGAAAGCGGCTTCTTCCACAGCCTGCGGCGGACCGGCAAAGGTGAGCACGGTACGGTTATGGTCGAGGTCGGAGGAACGGTTGAGCAGATGGACCTCGTCCACAGACGTGACGGCCACCGCGATCTGGTCAATGACCTCGGGGCGGCGGGCTTCGGAAAAGTTGGGGATGCATTCGATCAGTTTATTGGTCATCTCGTTTTATCGTCAGGGTGTTTAGAATGAAATAGGGTAACCGAACAGTATAATTATACCTGCTTCACGATCCATGCGATTTGATATAATCGCGGCGCTACTCATTCCACGTAAACCAGGGCCTCCAATGAATTACACACGTACGCGCATACTTTGGATAGATATCATCCGAATCATTGCGATAGCTATGGTCATAGAAATGCACGCTGGCGATAAGATCGTCTATTTATGGGGAAAGGCCCCGATCAGGAACAGCGCTATTGTCTCCTGGTGGTTAACTGGTGTCACATTTAAATCACTCGCCAGCGTTTGTGTTCCGCTCTTATTCATGCTCAGTGGTTATTTGCTTTTATCGTCCCAAGATAGTATATTTACTTTTTTCAAAAAACGCCTTATCAAAATTATCATACCCTTAATCGTATGGGCGGTCCTGTACATGTGGTGGGATGGTGTTTTTGCGGAAAGCACATCCGCTGTAAAAACCATAAAACTGGCGATACGGAGCATCCTCGAGGGGTCTGTGCATTATCACCTATGGTTTTTGTACGTCTTGTTGGGATTATATTTAGTTACACCGATCATGCGGAGGTTTGCTCAATCGGCGTCTGAAGGAGAATTACTATTTTTCATCGGGCTTTGGATATTTTCCACCACTGCATTTTATCTAGTGCAACAATTCAGAGAAATTAGCATATCACTATTTGCACAACCGTATGTATCGGGCTATCTGGGGTATTATTTAGCAGGCTACTATCTGGGAAGGAAAGAGTACACGAACAAGCAAGCATGGCTGGCAACTGTATTTGTCATTTTAATGGTGGCTGGTAAAACCTTATGGGCCTATTATCTTACCTATGATGGGGGCAAATTCGACACCAATCTCTTCGAATTTCTGACCTGGCACGTGATTGCCACTTCGCTCGCGAGTTTTATAGCCCTTAAAAGCGCAGCACAATACCTGAAAAAATATATCTCACCTTCTATTGAAAAAATCATTGTGCTGGTTTCTGGCACGACCTTTGGCATCTACCTGATTCACGACCAAATTTTAGGCCTCCTGGAAACTGGCGAACTGGGTTTTCGCCTCACTACAAATATCAGCCATCCTTTGTTTGCTACCCCGCTGACTATTCTTGTAGCCTTCCTCTTGTCATTTGCGGCGACTTATCTATTACAAAAAATACCCGTTGTCAAATTAATTGCACCATAACCCCTCCTGGCTATGGAACTTCCCGAGCTCATCATTTCTGAACTTGAACTGCGACGCAACACCGGCGAACGCGGCGCGCGCAAGTGGATTGCATACGATGGCCTCGTCTACGATGTGACCGATTGCCCCAAGTGGCGCACGGACATGCACGAGCGGCTGCATTTCCCCGGTCAGGATTTGACTTCCGAGCTACCGGATGCACCCCACAAGAAAGATGTATTTACCCGGCCGTGCGTGAAGGTAGTTGGAAAGTTAGAGGAAAGTTGATACCGCATTTATTTCTAACCGCCAGGGCGCAAAGAACGCCAAGACTCTATGTATGACGCCAAGGCTTCTTGGCGAACTCCCTGGCACCGCCCGCCAGGGCA
>CAZLOC010000072.1:0-12534 GCA_964560935.1 uncultured Anaerolineaceae bacterium
GAGGCGGGCAGGTCATAGCCTACGAAGCAGCGTCCGTTTTCGAGGGCTTCATAGACCAGGCGGCGGTCTGCCGCAGAATCGCTGGTCAATGGCTCGGATGTGAAGACGTGTGTGTTGACCGCCTTGAAGTGGAACTCATAGGGGAAGATGACACGCTTGAGGAGGCCCATACTGTGCGGCCAGGCGTGCGCGTCCGAACCGCCGATGGCTACGATGCGTTTGCCGTCCAGCAGCAATTCGTCCCATTTGAGCAATACTTCCGGGTAGGGACCATGACCGATGAACTGTGGAAAATAGGCGTAGAAGATGCCGTGTAGTTTGCTTTTAAGATATGTTTTGAATTCGCTCAACCCGTTCCATAACTCGAGACCAGTGAAACCGGTCACATCCCAGGCTTCCCAGGAGATGTCACCTTCGCCGAAGGCTGGGGCAGCCAGGTCGCGCGGGTGGGCAATGAAGGACATCCCTTCCGCTTCGCGCACGGCGTCCACCAACCGCTGCGGGTCATGAGCGAAGGTGGCTACGTCACGGTTGGCGTTGAAGACCAGCAGATGGTTCTTTTGCGGGTCGCGGACCTGGTCGTGGACCTCCTGTCCAACCAGGAGCAGGACCCGGCTGGGTCCGCTGCGGTAGTATCCTTCCACACCCTGTACCAACACGTTATGGTCCGTCACGATGACCGCGTCCAACCCGACCTTCAGAGCGGCTTGGGCGATGTCTTTGTGCGTGCCGCTGCCGTCGGAATAGCGGGTGTGCATGTGCAGATTTACAACGATTTCGTGCATAAAATCCTTAGCGTTGACGATTTCCCTTACTCACAGGTATAATTCCACCCGCTAAATTGCAGGAGGCTTACGAATGGAACGATTTTTAGATATTGCGTTGATTATAACCTCGGTGGCTTTGATCATCAGTGTCATCCTTCAGAGTAAGGGCGCTGGCTTGGGTGTGTTGTCCGGTGGCGATACGGGTGGCGTGTACACAGCCCGCCGCGGGATCGAGCGCACGCTGTTCTGGGTTACCATTGTTCTGAGCGTGATCTTTTTCGCGCTGGCAATCACGACCATATTGATTTCAAGTTAATGGATCCCGATTGATGGAAAGGCCGCTTCCGGCCGCGGCTCTCTTTGCCGTGACTGGTTAAGGCCTTTCTTTTTTTATGCTTATGAAACGCCTACGCTGGCAAATTCTGGTTGTGATATTGACCCTGGTGGTTGTGGGTGTCTTGCTGCTGACCCAGCAGCCGGTAGGGCCGATACCGATCTTACCTCAGCCTACGACGGGCGGCGTATATTCCGAGGGGTTGGTGGGTTCGCTGGGGCGTTTGAATCCCTTGCTGGATTGGAACAACCCGGCCGACCGGGATGTGAACCGGCTGCTATTCAGCGGGTTATTCCGTTTTGATGAACATGGTATCCCCAGGCCGGATTTAGCCGAATCCTGGGGTGTGAATGAAGAGGGGACGATCTATAACGTCACCTTGTATGCCAATGCAGTCTGGCATGATGGTACCCCTGTCACCAGCGACGACGTTATCTTTACGATTGAGATGCTCAAGGGGGATGGCTCGCTTTTCCCGCAAGACATCAAGGAATTGTGGACGAAGGTCGAAGTCGCGAAGCTAAATGACAAAAACCTGAAGTTCACCATCCCGGAACCATTCGCGCCATTCATGGATTACCTGACCTTTGGTGTGCTGCCGAAGCATGTATTGGAGGCTGTCCCCCCGGATGGATTGGCGACGGCAGAATTCAACATCAACCCGATTGGCAGTGGACCTTATCAGTTCGACCAGCTGATCTTGAATCAGGGACAGATTGCCGGTGTGGTGTTGAAGTCCTTCGATAACTACTACGCTAAGAAGCCATTCATTCCGCAGGTAGTCTTCCGTTACTTTTCCTCTTCCGCTGCTGCTTTGGATGCGTATGAACAGGGTGAGGTACTGGGTATCAGCCGCATCACGAAAGATGTGCTCAACGAAGCATTGGCGCAGCCAAACCTGTCTGTTTACACCAGTCGCCTGCCTCAAATCAGTATGGTGCTATTGAATTTGAATAATCCGGAGTTCCCGTTTTTGCAAGAGCCAAATGTACGCCGGGCTTTATTGCTGGGACTTAACCGTCAGCGTATGATTTCGAGTCTTTTGCAAGGGCAAGCCATTGTTGCTGATGGTCCGATCTTTCCCGGTTCGTGGGCCTACTACGATGGAATCGAGCACCTTGAATATGACCCGGAAGGCGCTGTCGCATTGTTGAAGAGTGATGGCTACGTGATCCCGGCAGATGGGGGAGCGGTTCGCGCCAAGGAAGGTCGCTCGTTGACCTTCACGATGCTGCATCCCGATGATGAGTTGCATACGCAACTCGCGCAGACGATTCAAGCCAATTGGGCGCAGATTGGTGTGCAGGTCAACTTGCAACCTGTACCGTACGACCGCATGGTCTTCGACTATCTCGGTCCGCGCACCTATCAGGCTGCTCTCGTGGATATGAACCTGGCACGTACCCCCGACCCGGACCCCTATCCATTCTGGCACCAGGCCGAAGCAACGGGCGGGCAGAATTATTCACAATGGGACAACCGCACTGCCAGTGAGTATCTGGAGCAGGCGCGTGTAAACACAAAGACTAGCGTGCGTACGCGGCTGTATCGTAATTTTCAAGTGATATTTGCTAAGGAGTTGCCATCTTTGCCGTTGTATTACCCGGTCTATTCCTTCGGCGTGGATGCGCAGGTGTTGGGCGTGCAGGTGGCGCCGCTGTCTGACATCAGTGACCGCCTCTCGCTAATCACTGACTGGTATCTTGTGACGCGCCGTTCGTTGGAGACGACACCCGAGGCAACGGCAGCGCCTTGAATCAACGGATTGGAATGTGACCCCCACAGAAAAGGATAGAGTTTATTTGGAAGCAGGTATTCCCGAACTTGGGGATTACCTGTTATCGAATGAATTGTATTGGCCGATTACCGTGCGCGGATATGACCTCCCGCGCCTGACCATTGGTGGTGTTTTGTTGGCGAAGACTTGCCTGGGGGCCCGCGGAGAGCGGATTGAAGCGCTCGTGGCGCAGCTCGATGCGGTCCGCTCGAAGTGGCGGGTGGCCTGGGAAACGAAAGCAGGCCGCGAGGTCCAGGCCAGGATGCGCTTGTGGAGTAATTATCTGGCCGATTATCGTCATAACCCCGAAGGGCACGCGGATGCGTATCCGCATGAAGTCCGCTATCGTGTGATGTTGCACTTGTTGCTGGCCGAATTGCCCGCGCCGCCTGCCGAGCAGGAAGGATTGTCTCAGTTGGACGGCGCGTTGCGAGCCAGCCTATCTTCCGGTGACTTCATTTGGGAGGCCGATTTGCAACCCGGGTTCCCCCATGAGGGTTACTGGTTTTTATACGGAAACTTAACATGACAATGTCACACTCGAAAAAAATAACCGAAAATTGGGGTGTTGGGCGCGCATGCGCGCCCAACACCCCAATTTTCGGGCTTCTCTCGAGACATGTGGCATATGGGATATTGTCGAATTAAATTCCTAGGAGGAATCGATGAAAGACGCGCGCCAAAAAGCGCTTGAGTATGCACAGCAAAACCGTGAGCGTTTTCTCGCTGATTTGAAAGAGATCGTTGCCATCCCGTCGGTTTCGATGCAGGATGAGCATAAAGACGATATGGTCCGTGCGGCGGAATGGTTGGCTGCGCATTTGACCAAACTTGGCATGGAGAAGGTGCAAATTCTGCCTACCGGGAAGCACCCGGTGGTGTTCGGAGAATGGATGAAAGCCGGGGAAGATGCTCCGACTGTGCTGATCTATGGGCATTACGACGTCCAGCCGGTGGACCCGCTCGATCTGTGGAAGACCCAGCCTTACGATGCGGTCCGGCAGGGAGACCTGTTGTTTGGTCGCGGAACGTCGGACATGAAGGGACAGGCGATTGCCACAATTGCAGCGGTCGAATCAGTTATGCGGACCTCAGGCCTGCCCGTCAATGTCAAGTGGCTGTTCGAGGGTGAGGAGGAGATGGGCTCGCCGAGCATGGAAGCCTTCTTGCCTCAACATAAGGACTTGCTGGCCGCTGATTTTTGTCTCAACCCGGATGCCGGCATGATCGCTGCCGATAAGCCGACCATCACCTACGGCTTGCGCGGGTTGGCATACTTTGATGTATTTGTCTGGGGCCCGGATCATGATTTGCATTCCGGTCTCTACGGCGGGACGGTTCATAACCCGGCCCAGGCATTGATCGAGCTAATTGCTGGCATGCACGACGAAAAAGGTAGTATTACCCTGCCTGGTTTTTACGACCCGGTGCGCCCGGTCAGCGCAGAAGAGCACGCTGATATGGAAAAGTTGCCAATGGACGCAGCCTTCTACAAAGCGCAGACTGGCGTGCCTGAATTATGGGGCGAGCCAGAGTACCTGCCGGTGGAGCGCACAGGCGCGCGCCCGACCCTGGAAGTCAATGGCTTCCTTTCCGGATATACAGGCGATGGCTCAAAAACAGTTCTACCGGCTAAGGCGATGGCGAAACTATCCTGTCGCCTTGTTCCTGACCAGGAACCACACGAAGTCCATAAGCAATTGCTCGCCTATATGGAAGCCAACGCCCCGAAGACAATCAAGTGGGAAGTGAAACTGCTCAACACCGGCCCGACTGCCATCACCGACCGGAACCTGCCCGCCATCCAGTCTATGGCGCAGGCTATGGAGACGGTCTGGGGTGTGCGCCCGTTCTTCAAGCGCGAAGGCGGCTCGATCCCGGTGGTGGCCATGTTGCAAAATAACATCGGCGCTGAGTCGATCTTGTTTGGCTCCAGTTTGCCGGAAGACAATGTCCATGCGCCGAACGAGCGCTTGCATCTGCCGACCTGGTACAAGGCAATTGATGCGATCATCCATTTCTTTTACAATTTGGGATAACATTTTGTTGTCGGGGTTACCCCGCCCCGACGAGGATTGATTGGTATGGAAGACAGAATTATCACTTACGGCGGACAAGCAGTCATCGAAGGCGTGTTGATGCGCGGACAGAAAGCCTATGCCATCGCTATGCGCGACCCGGATGGGAAGATCGTGCTGCACGAGGAAAAACTGGCGAATGTTTATCGCTCACGCATCACCAAGATCCCCTTCCTGCGCGGGATCATCCTGCTCTGGGATGCGCTCGGGCTGGGCATGCGCGCGTTGACGATCTCAGCCAACACGCAGACCGGTGAAGACGAAAAGCTGGAAGGCTGGCCGCTTTACCTTACTATTGGCGTCTCTCTAACGCTCGGCATCGGCCTGTTCTTTTTGCTGCCAGCGGGAGTGGGCAGCCTGGCCGAACACCTTTTAGGCTGGAATGTGTGGTGGAATAACTTATTGGAAGGCGTTGTCCGTTTGCTGTTATTGGTCGGTTATATCTGGGCGATCGGTTTCATGCCGGATATCAAACGCCTGTTTGGCTATCACGGCGCAGAGCATAAGACCATCAATGCTTACGAGGCAGGCGCAGAATTGACGCCAGAATCAGTCGCCAAGTTCCCTTTGGAACACGCTCGCTGCGGGACAGCCTTTATGCTGACCCTGGTGTTGCTCTCCATCCTGGCCTTTACCGCGCTTGGACCGCTGCCCGTCTTCTGGCGCCTGGCCAGCCGCGTTTTGCTCATCCCGGTTTTAGCGGGTATCGCGGTGGAATACATCCGCTGGACGGCCAACCACCTCGATTCTAAGATCGTCCAATGGATGATCAAACCGAACCTGGCATTACAGTCCCTGACCACGCGCGAGCCAGACCACGCCATGCTGGAGGTCGCCATTCACTCCTTCCAAAGCATGCGTCAGGCAGAAAGCGAGATTGTGACCTGATCTCTCGGGGCGGCCAGCAGGTCGCCCTTTTTTGTGTCAGGGCTGGACGTTTTTTTTTCAAATTTAGTACAATTACGTCTCTTTTCAATAAAATGGGGTGTGGGGTGTTTTGGGCTGGCATATGCCAGCCCAAAACACCCCACATTCCCTCTTCTTTTTTGGAAGATACGCAACTAACGAAAGAATATCTCGTATGAAACCCCGCAGCAAAAAGCGTGCACTCTGGATCATCCTGAGCCTTCTAGCTCTCATAGCGCTCTGCCTGACCGGTTACGCCTTTTACGACCGTGGCCGCCCGGCCCCAGTGCCTGCCAAGCGGGTCATGTTCGACGATGCGGTCACCTATCACCGCCGCGTGTATTACCTGCCTCGCCTGGTGATCGCACACGTGCTCGTAGTGGATACGAAAGCGAAGGGGTTTCGGATGCTGGTCACGCCACCAGATAATGACGAGGATGCTCCGCTCGATGCGCGCACCACGTCGCAGTTCCTGGATGAATTTGGCGCCCAGATTGCCATCAACGGCGATGGTTTCTATCCCTGGTGGTCGCGCGGGCCGTTGGATTATTACCCGCAGCCAGACGACCTGGTCACGCCCAATGGTTATGCTGCTTCAAATGGTAAAGCCTATTCCGAGGGAGAGAGTACGGATCCAGTCCTGTACATTAGCCGCCGTGGCGACCTGTCATTCCGCAAACCCGGTCGTGTTTTCAATGCCATCACGGGAGATCGTTATCTCGTGCTGGGCGGCGAGAAAGTCGGCGACCTCGACAATACCGAACGCGATCCGCGCACTGCAATTGGCTTCAATAAAAACGGACGTTGGTTATTTCTGGTGGTGGTGGACGGTCGACAGCCGTTCTACAGCGCGGGCGCGACCTTCGACGAACTGGCTGATATCTTACTTGCGCACGGCGCGCATAATGGCATGAGTCTGGATGGCGGTGGTTCATCCACGCTGGTCATCGAAGGCGCTGATGGCAAACCTGTTATCCTCAATTCCCCCGTTGATCAGTATGTGCCCGGTCGTGAGCGGCCTGTGGCAAACCATATCGGCATTTTCCTGAACCGCTAATGTAGATTTATCTTGAGTAGCTCCGCAAGGTCTCACCTGTGCCTGTTGCAAGGTGCAGGCAGACCCTGCGAGAGCAGAGTGTTAAAACTCGATCTCCCCGATCTGCTCGAAGTTAACATCGAACAACGACTCGGCCTCCGCCTCAGCTTCCATCGCGTCCAGGTTGCCGGCCTGGATGCCGCGGTCGCAGTACGAGCGATAAGGGCAGTAGGCGCATTTTTGACGGTCATCAGTCAGCGGGTAGGACGATGCGGATTGGATTTCTTCCGTCAGCCTGACCAGCGCATCCCAATCCCGTTTGTACTGGACTTCGTTGTACGGGAAGCGGGCCGGGTCGTCGGGGAAGTTGGAGAACCAGTAGACCATCTCGCATCGTTCCGGGACGATGGGCCTGCCACCGTTCAATTGGCTGCCCGCCGCCGCCAGCAGTGACCGGTACACCCGCGTCTGCCAGCGCGCAGACAACCACTCGTTGCGCGGACGTTTGCGGTAGGTCTTCCAATCGTAGATGACGATTTTTTCGTCCTCGGTGACGGCGATCAAGTCGTACTTGGCGACCAGCCGGAAATCGCCCAGCGGCGTAGACAGCGTCACTTCGGGATAAAGACCTGACAGGTCTCTAAGACCTGTCAGGTCTTTTGCGTTGATGAAATTCTCCCACCAGCGCCCCAGATTGGGCGTGTTTGCCAGCCGTGCCAGCTTTTCGGTGGGAACGCCTAGCAAGTGCTGTTGCGCCAAACGGTGGAAGTGTTGACCCTCCAACAGGTGGCGTTCGTTCTCCAGCGCAGGCTCGGACTCGGCGGCGGGGTAGATGAGTTGGTCCAGGTAGCGCAATTGGAAGCGGCGTGGGCAGTCGGCATAATCTTGTAAGGAGGATTGCGAGAAGGCGAATTGCGCAGGGAATGTGGATTTTATTTCAGGCATATCTATTTCGATTGTACTTGATTCTGGCGTTTCAGTTGCACGATCAAAACCCCTAGGCCGACCAGGATCAAACCGAGCACTTCCTTTGTGCTCAATCTCTCATCCAGGAAAACAAATGCCAGGATAGCGATCTGCGGCATCATCAGGCTGTTGATCACGCTCGATTCGACCGCGGTAAGCGTACGTAATGTCTGGTTCCACAATGTAAATGCAAATGCAGTATTGACCACCGCCAGCCAGATGATGATAGCCCAATCCCGCCAGGTCATCGAACCAAAGCCTTGTGTGATTGTCCCGATGACCAGCAATAAAAAAGAGCCGATCCCCATACTGACAAAAGTGACCAACAGCGGGGAAAGCATTCCAGTGCGATTGATCTCCCGCCCGAGCAGGGAAGAGCCTGCGTTAGCCAGAACGCCTACAAGGGCAACGATCATGCCGATAACTTGTGTATGTGGTAGCGAGGTCGGCAGGAAGTAAAAGCCTACCCCAACAGTTGCCAGCCCAATGCCAAACCATTGGAATGTTGTTGGACGTTCGCTTAGGAGGAAAATCCCTGTAACGCCTACCACAACCGGTGTCAGGTTGAGCAGCAAGCTGAGCATGGCGGCTGGCAGGTAAGCCAAGCCTAAAAATTGAGAGCCTTGCGTGAGCGTATAGAAAACCAGGCCGAGAGTGCCCAGACGCAACCAATCTGTTCTGGAAAGCTGCTTGAGCGCAAAACGTCCTTCACGTTTGAAAAGGATAAAAGGAGTAAGACAAAGCCATGCCAGGCCATATCGCAACCCGGCGAAGGTGATAGCCGGTATGCTATTTCTTAAACCGAGTTTTATCAAAACCCACGAACTGGCCCACAGGATTGTGACGAAGATGGCTTGCAGAATCGCTGTGATGCGTGATGAGGGAGTAGACATCTTATTATCATATTCCAGGTGAATAAATTGAAACGCCGCTTCCGTTGCGGCGTTTGTGAGTCTGGTTTTCAGAGATAATCTTTCAATTGTTTTGCGCGCTTGGGGTGTCGCAATTGTCGCAGCGCGCGGCCTTCGATCTGGCGGATGCGTTCGCGTGTAAGGCCAAATTTTTGCCCGACTTCCTCCAGCGTGTAAGATGTGCCATCGTCCAGGCCGAAGCGTAGGCGCAGCACACGCGCCTCGCGAGGCGTGAGCGTGGACAGGATTTCCTCCAGCTTATCCTTGAGCATGGATTGATAGGCGCTTTGCATGGGGGTTGGGCTGAACTCATCCTCGATGAATTGTCCCAGCTCAGAGTCTTCTTCGTCGCCAACCGGGCTTTCCAACGAAAGCGGCTGCCAGGAGACTTTCATGATCCACTGTACTCTTGGGACGGGTAAACCAACTTGTTCGGCCAATTCCTCGACAGTAGGTTGGCGACCCAGTTGTTGCTCCAGGTCGCGGTTGGCTCTGTAGAGTTGGCGGATGCGGTCGTTCATGTGAACAGGCACGCGGATGGTGCGCGCCTGGTCGGAGATGGCGCGTGAAATGGTCTGGCGGATCCACCAGGTGGCATAGGTGGAAAAACGAAATCCACGCGTGTGATCATATTTTTCGACGGCTTTCATCAAACCCAGATTGCCCTCCTGGATCAGATCGAGCAGGGCGACCCCGCGTCCCATGAAGCGTTTGGCAATGCTGACCACCAGGCGCGTGTTGGCTTTGATGAGGTGCTCGCGGGCGTTCTGAGAATCCTCGATGATGGCATCCAGCCTGCGGCGTCTGGTTATGTTTTGGCGGCCTGCCAGCTTGATTTTATCTTCCCTGGCTTTGCGTCCCTTTTTGATACGGATAGCCAGATCCAGTTCTTCGTTCACGCTGAGCAGGGGCACACGCGACATCTCTTTGAGATACATGCCGACGGTATCGTCGCTGGAGATGGATTCGTCCAGGTAGCGGTTCAATTCAATGACGGAAGCAGAATCGAGGGCGATTTCTGAAGCGAGTTGGTCGTCTGTGTCTAGGACGTCAACCCCGCGACGGCGCAGGGCCGTCAACAGGACGGACATTCGTTCCATGTCTTGTGATGTGTCTGGAAAAGCTTCTATCAGGTCGTCGGTAGTCAAATAGCCCTGCGTGCCTGCTTTATCCATGAGTGTGCGCAAGGCGAGTTGTCGTTTGCTTTTTCCGGCTCCTGTCACAATACCCTCCTCGTCCATTGTCGTTTACTCTTCCAGCAGGTCTTTCAGCGCCGAGAAGGGGGATTCTTTGGTGATGCCTTTGTGCCCGCAATCGACCTGGTTCAAATCCTCGCCGCACACCGGGCATAGGCCTTTGCAATTCGGCTTGCAGATGGGGTTGATGGGTATTTCGAGCAAGGCATACTCTCGGATAAGCGGTTGTAAGTCGATATGCGCGTCTTCCGGCAGGAGGAGTCCCGATTCGCTGACTGATTTCTCGCTGAAGGCAAACAACTCAGTCATATTCCAGTCTAAGCTATGTTCGAACTCGTTGAGGCAACGCACACATTCTAGAGTGGTCTCACCCGAAAAATCTGCTTGAACAATCAGTCCCTGCGGCGTGCGCCCAATGTTGGCAACTCCCTCAAAATGACGTAAATCCAGATCATCCGAGATCTGGATTTTTTCGTATTCGAACAGGAATTCATGATTGTAGCCGACTTCCTGGTGAACAATGAAGCCGACGTTTAAACGGAAGGGGCGGCGAGGGTTGGTCACGGTGGCACACTGTTAAAGAAAAGCTATAAACATTCTAGCACATGGGAGTCTGACAGTCAAGCAGGCTTCGCATAAGCATCACTTGCAAATGATGCCCAGTGCAAGCGCCAGATACGCGGTCCTGGATTCTTTTACGGTCATAACATAGGGCAAGCAATGCTTGTCCTATGTCCTTCTATCAATGATGTATTTTGCCAGTTCTTCTAAGGCATTTCTTTCGATGCCGGAATGCAAGGACGATAATTTCTCCAGCGCCCGTTTGATAAACTTCTCCGCTTCCTGCATGGACCTTTGGATCGCATCGCTCTGGCGGATGGAGTTAACCAGCCGCTCCATGCGGTCCTGGTTGGCCCAGCCGCCCTCGGCCAGCAGCTTTACGTCTGGGTCATCGGGGTTGGCTTCAGCGTAATAGATGGCGGGCAGGGTGACCAATCCTTGTAACAGATCGGACCCAAGTGGTTTACCAACCGCTGTTTGGTCTCCGGAGAAATCAAGAATATCATCTGCAATCTGAAAAGCCATCCCGGTTTCGTAACCAAAATTGCGCATGGTTTCTACCATCTCTTCATCGACAGGGCTGACCATGGCGGCCGCCCGCGCCGACATCTCGAAGAGTGAAGCCGTCTTGGCGTAGATGCGCTGGTAATAATTCTCACGGTTGATCAGGCCGCGGCTGGTAAACAGTTGTGTCAATTCGCCGTTCACGATGATGGCCAGGGTTCCCGCAAACAACTTCATGAGTGGCAGGTGATCGGCTTCGGCAGCCAGTTTGGCCGCGCGCGCAAACATGAAATCGCCGGTCAATACGGTGGCAGCAGGCGACCAGCGTGCGTTCAGCGTGGGCAGACCTCGTCGCAGGAGCGCCCCGTCAATCAGGTCGTCGTGAACCAGTGTGGCCGTATGCAGCATCTCCACGGCTGCGCCCAAGGTCACTAACTTCTCTTCCGGGCCGCCCAGCATGTTGCCAACCAACAGGACCACCGTTGGGCGTACGCGCTTTCCGCCGGAAGCAAGTAAATGTTCGAGTGCGGCGCGCAGGTCTGGATGACTTTCTTGCGCTTGCGCGCGGATACGCTCTTCAACGAGTTTGACTTGCTCTTGAACAGGGGTAATGAAAGTAACTGTGCTCAAAAAACCACTTCTCCCCAAGAGAATAACCGTGCTGCGTTGCTTGTTGTGGCGGCGGCTACTTCCTCCAGGTTTCGGGATTGTAACTGCGCAATTTTATCAGCAATTTCATAAACAAAAGCAGGTTCATTGCGTTTCCCCCGGTGTGGATGAGGCGTCAAATAAGGCGCATCCGTTTCGATCAACAACTGTTCTAATGGCAACTGCGCCACCATTTCCTGTTTCCGTCTCGCGTTTTTGAACGTCACCGGGCCGGTAATGCCGATATAAAAATTGAGGCTGATCGCCCGCTGCGCCGTTTCCAGTGACCCGGAAAAGGAGTGTAGCACCCCGGGATTTGTCCTCAGTGCTTCTTTCTCCGACCCCAGGCCTGCCACCCATTCTTCCAGAATCCGCATTGCATCCTCAGCGCACGGACCGTGGTCCGCGTCACCTTTTTCCCGCAGGTGGATGACAACGGGCAAATCCAACTCGGCAGCCAAGTCGAGCTGCGCGCGGAAGACGCACTGCTGGTGGTCGTGCGGGGCGGCCTCCCAGTAGTAATCCAGTCCGATTTCGCCGATGGCGACGATTTTTCCCTCACCCCTGATCCCTCCCCTAGTGAGGGAGGGGAGTGCTCCCCTCTCCCTTAGGGAGCCCCACGGGGGTGCTTCGCGAAGGGACTGGGAGCGTTGTCCTGAGCCTGTTGAAGGATGAGGGCGAACCAGTTCTCGCAACTCCTCAATCGTGTTCTCCGTCCATGTCAGGGACTCATTGGGTTGCACGCCGATGGCGGTATACAGCATGGGATGCGACTCGGCCAATTTAATGGCGGACAGGCTCGAGGTCACCGAAAGAGCCGGAATCAAAATTCGGACGAGTCCCGCTTCTT
>CAZLOC010000073.1:0-12515 GCA_964560935.1 uncultured Anaerolineaceae bacterium
GGACATTCCGGATGCAGTTCTCAAAAATGGTGTAGTCCATATTGGGGAGCGTGTTGGTGCTTGTTTTTGTTCCTTCATGTGGTTATGCTTGACAAAATGAACCCAAATATTCCGAATAAGTTTGGTCCCTACGAAATAAAAGGCGAATTAGGTCGAGGAGGAATGGCGACTGTTTACCGCGCTTACGACCCGCGCTTCGACCGTGAAGTGGCTGTCAAGGTCTTGCCGTGTGAATTCCTGCATGATCCACAATTTCGGGTTCGCTTCGAACGTGAAATCAAGACGGTTGCTAAGCTGGAACATCCAGCCATCGTCCCTGTCTATGATGTTGGGAAGAGGACGGTCAGCCCTACTTTGTGATGCGCTACATGGCCGGAGGTTCCCTTTCTGGATAGTCTCCCTCTACGGTGCAGTTATCTCTTGAACCGCGATACCCCTACGGGGCACTTAGAACGCAAAGTCCGCAAAGGTTTAATAAGGTTTTCTTCGCGTTCTTTCCCGAAGGACACCGGGACGGTGTGCGGCCTTCGCGGTAAATTTGCACGATTTTGCCCACCTGCACTCAATAGGGAGACCACCTGTGTTTGAATACGATAAATAGCGCTTCTATTGTTTCTTCCGCGCTTTTGTCGTTTGTTCGGGCGGTAATTCACGCGGCTCTAACAATCCCCACCGGCCTGCTGCCAGGTACAGGATTTCCAGGATCAAATCCTCGTAGCGGATGTCCTCCGCTGCGGCCTGCAGGCACAGGTCGCTGTAGCCGGGAGTCAAGCCTGGCAGGGGATTGATCTCGATCAGGCGTGGCTGGCCCTCGGCATCCAGGCGGAAATCAATACGTGAGACATCAGTTGCGAAAAGAAGGTTGTGCCCGCGCAGGGCGAAATGGTGCAGCTTTTTTGCCAACTCGGGATCGACGTCTGCCGGGCAGACATATTCCGGCGCCCCTTTTTCACCCAGTTGTTGGGCTTTAGCCGCATGACTGTAAATCCCCGGCGTGGTAGATTTCTCTGTCTTCAATTCCAGGATGGGCAGGCGATGGAAGCCATCTGGGTCATACCATTCAGGGTGACGGCTATGTAGTTTGGCATCCGGGCGGCCAAGTTGACCAACAGTAAATTCTCGACCGGGCAGGAAGTTCTCAACCAACGCAGGTTGTTGATACGAATGGATCACGTATTTGACGCGCTCGCGCATTTCGGCTTCGTTTTCCACACGCGCTTGCATGTCTACGCCCATGCCAGTCCCTTCACGGGCGGGTTTGACGAATAATGGGAACTTCAATTCAGGGCGGAGCGGTTCATCTCCAGATGAGAATTCCTGAAAGGGAGCAACGGGCAGACGTCGGTCGCGCCAGATGCGCTTCGTCAGTGTTTTATCGAGCGCAATGGCATTGGTCAGTACGCGCGATCCCGTATACGGGATACGTAGCATTTCCAGCAAAGACGGGACCTGCGCCTCGCGCGCGTCGCCGCCCAATCCCTCGGCGATGTTGAAGCAGATATCCGGGCCATATTCTTTCAGGGCGTAGGGCAAGTTTTCATCGGCCATGATGAATTTGGTCTCATGGCCGTCCGTTTCAATTGCTTTCTGGATGGACTGCACAGTTTCGATATGGTCGAAATCGGCAAAAGCATCCGGCGGGACGCCCTCGGGTTTGGATTTGCTCTCATCTTTAATGTTGGCCAGCACTGCAACGCGCCAGAAGCGCTTCATGCGTGGACCGGGAGGTTTGTCACCCTCACTTTTGGATGTATTTGTTGCTGACATTTTTCTCCTTATACACATTTACCAACGTAATATACAGCATAGTATAAATGAACACTTGGAAAATTCAAGCGTGACGATTGTAACTGGACAATATAGTTTCTTTCAGGTATTATTACGCTCACCTGTGACCAGGTTCACATGCGCATAACTTGGTCTGGAAGCAATCTGAGGGTAATGCTCCCAAGGTGCGCCCGGATATGAAAACGATCCGGGCAATTGTATGTATAAAGAGTAATATCGTAGCGGTCTGCTACCCAAAACCATTTCACCACATCGGTGTGGAGGCGAAATGTCAGATCTGATCAAGCAAATAACCAGCGATTTTCAAAAGCAAATAGATGATTTCCAACCTGAAGTAGGCATCAGTGATATTGGTACTGTTTTGGAAGCGGGCGATGGGATTGCTCGCGTAGCAGGTTTGGCAAATGTACGCTCACAGGAGTTGGTGCAATTTGCCAACGGTGTGATGGGAACGGCCTTCAACCTGGAAAAGGACAGCGTCGGTGTGATCGTCATGGGCGATTATGGTGGAATAATCGAAGGAATGACAGTTCGTGCTACGGGGCGAATTGCTTCCGTTCCTGTCGGCAACGGCCTCATCGGACGTGTAGTCAACGCCCTGGGCGAACCTGTCGATGGTAAAGGCCCGGTTGCATTTAGCGGTTACCGTCCCATCGAACGAATAGCTCCCGGTGTGGTCGAACGCCAGGATGTGGATACTCCCGTACAGACTGGTATCAAGCCGATCGATGCCATGATCCCTGTTGGCCGCGGCCAGCGTGAGCTTATCATCGGCGACCGCCAGACGGGTAAGACGGCTATTGCTATCGACACGATCATCAACCAGAAGGGCAAAGACCTGGTCTGTATCTATGTAGCCATCGGTCAAAAGAAAGCCGCAGTGGCTCGTACGGTTGGCATCCTCGAGCGACATGGCGCGATGGATCACACCATCGTGGTCATTGCCGCAGCGGATGAATCGGCTGCCCTTCAGTACATTGCTCCTTATGCTGGCTGCGCCATGGGCGAAGAGTTCATGGAAACCGGCCGTGATGCGCTGGTGATTTATGACGACCTTTCCAAGCATGCTTGGGCGTACCGCCAGGTTTCTCTGCTGCTGCGCCGCCCGCCGGGACGTGAAGCCTATCCGGGAGACGTATTTTACCTGCATTCTCGCCTGTTGGAGCGTGCTGCCCGCCTGGCGAACTCCTACGTCATTGTTGACAAGGACTTCGAAGGGGAAGCAGTCGAATCTGATGGTGTGGACAAGAAAGTTTATACCGGCCCCATTGCCAAAGATCAAGCAATTGAAGCCCACAAGGCAATGACAGACGCTGAAAAATACAAGGTTGTCAAAGTTGCCGGAACCGGTGGCTCCCTGACTGCTTTGCCGATCATCGAAACGCTACTTGGTGATGTTTCGGCTTATATTCCGACAAACGTTATTTCTATTACAGACGGACAAATTTATCTTGAAAGTAATCTATTCAACGCCGGCATTCGCCCGGCGGTGAACGTAGGTATTTCGGTCTCCCGCGTGGGTGGCGATGCCCAGACCAAAGCCATGAAGCAGGTGGCTGGACGCCTGCGACTGGATATGGCTGCCTACCGTGAACTGGCAGCTTTCGCCCTTATGGCCGCCGACCTTGATAAGGCTACTCGCGGCCAATTGGACCGCGGCCAGCGCATGCAGGAATTGCTCAAACAGCCTCAGTATGAACCAATGGAATTCGAAGAACAGGTCATGGTCCTTCTGGCTGGCACCAGCGGCTATGCTGATCATGTGCCAGTTGACAAGGTGCGCCAGTGGGAAACCGACCTGCTGCGTTTCATGTCATCTTCACATCCTGAGATAATCAAGGAAATTGTCGAGAAGAAAGTGCTTGATGATGAAATACGCTCGAAGATGACCAAAGCATTCGAAACCTTCGCAAGCACCTGGCAAGGATAAGGTATGGCTTCCGGACGAGAAATGCGGATGCGAATCCGCAGTGTCAAAAATATTTCGCAGGTAACGCGTGCGCTTGAAGCGGTCAGCGCCAGCAAGGTGCGGCATGCCGTCAATGCGGTCAATGCAACGCGTCCTTATGCAACCAAGGCCTGGCAAGTGCTGACTCACGTCGCAGCGCAGCCCGGACGAAACCAACTGCATCCGTTATTGACGGAGCGCACCAATGTCAATACTGCCATGGCTGTCATCATTACGGGAAATCGTGGTCTGGCAGGCGCTTACAATTCGAATATCATCCGGCATACGGCACAGAACTTTGATAACTACAAAGTGCCTGTCAAGTACATTGCAGTGGGTCGCAAAGGCCGCGATTTGCTCTTTCGTCGCCGTAAACAGGTGCTGGCTGATTTCAGCAATCTGCCCGCCGCTCCCTCCTTTGCCGATGTCTCGGCGATTGGCCGTCTGGTAGTAGACTCTTTCCTGAATGGCGAGGTAGATGAAGTCTGGCTGATATACACCAACTTTCACAGCATGGCTCGCCAAACTGTGGAAAAACAGAAACTCTTGCCATTGGAACTGGAAACGGAACATAAGCACGTTGTTCCCAACCAGCAGCGCAAGACTGCCGCAGCGTATATTTACGAACCAACCGAGCGTGAAATTCTGGATGAGATCATCCCGCGTTTTACTGCTTTGCAGGTATATCAGGCAATTCTCGAGTCCCAGGCCAGTGAGCATGCGGCCCGTATGATTGCCATGCGCAACGCGACCGATAATGCGCACGAATTGGTCGGCGCTCTGCAATTGGCTTACAACAAGGTGCGCCAGCAGGCGATCACCAACGACATTTTAGATATAGTGGGCGGCGCCGAGGCGCTGGCTCAGTAAACTCGATACTTGGAGGCACCCATGGCGAATGCAACTGGCCGTGTCGTACAAATCCTTGGTGGTGTTGTGGATGTGGAATTCCCCGAGGGTGATGTCCCTGAACTCTTCGAAGCGATTGAAGTTGACCGTCCTGACAAAGAACCGTTGGTCCTTGAAGTCCAGAAACACCTGGGCGACAACTGGGTCCGCACGCTTTCGATGGACTCGACCGATGGCCTGCAGCGCGGTGTTCCCGCCCTGGCTACGGGTCATGCCATCACCGTTCCGGTTGGCGAAGCTACCTTGGGGCGCATTTTCAACGTACTTGGCCACCCGATTGACAAGAAAGGCGATGTGGCCGAATCTACTCGTTATCCCATTCACCGCCCTGCGCCTTCGTTTGCCGAGCAATCCACGCGTGTGGATGTGTTCGAGACTGGCATCAAGGTTATCGACCTGATCGCCCCCTTCACCAAGGGTGGCAAGACTGGTATCTTCGGCGGCGCTGGCACCGGCAAGACCGTTATCATCATGGAACTCATCCGCTCGGTGGCCACAGAACACGAAGGTAACTCGGTCTTCGCTGGCGTGGGTGAGCGCACTCGCGAAGGCACGCAGCTTTATCGCGAAATGCTCGAATCGGGTGTTATGAAGGATACCGTCATGGTCTACGGCCAGATGAACGAGCCTCCCGGCGTGCGTTTGCGCGTAGCGCTTTCAGCGCTCTCGATGGCTGAGTATTTCCGTGACCAGGGCCGCGATGTGCTGCTCTTCGTTGATAACATCTTCCGTTTCTCCATGTCCGGTTCGGAAGTGTCGGCGCTGCTTGGACGTATGCCCTCGGCAGTAGGCTACCAGCCCACGCTGGCGACCGAGATGGGTGAGTTGCAGGAGCGCATTACATCCACCCGCACCGGCTCGATCACCTCGATGCAGGCCGTTTACGTACCCGCAGACGACTACTCCGATCCTGCCCCGGTGGCGACCTTCACCCACCTGGACGCGACTATCGCGCTCGAACGTTCCATCGTGGAAAAGGGCATTTACCCGGCTGTGGACCCGCTCACATCGACCTCCCGAATTCTTGACCCCAATATCGTCGGCGAAGAACATTATTTCGTTGCCCGCGAAGTCCAGCGCATTCTCCAGCGCTACAAGGACTTGCAGGACATCATCGCCATCCTTGGTATCGACGAACTCTCTGAAGACGACAAACTGATCGTGGCCCGTGCCCGCAAAATCGAGCGCTTTTTCTCCCAACCCTTCTTTGTGGCAGAGCGTTTCACTGGTATTGATGGCCGCTATGTTCCACTGAGCGAGACGGTGCGTGGTTTCCGTGAAATTCTGGACGGTAAATGCGATGACCTGCCCGAACAGGCTTTCATAATGGCTGGTACGATTGAGGATGTCCGCGAGAAGGCGGAAAAACTCGGTAAGTCATAAGACGCTTTACGTTGTAGAATAGACGTAAGAGATAAACACATGCCAATTCGATGTGAAATAGTATCTCAGGACCGCATGGTCTTCGAAGGCGACGTGGACATCGTCGTTCTGCCGGGTTCGGCGGGCGAGATGGGTATCTTACCGCACCACGCGCCGCTCTTGACGACCCTTAATTACGGTTTTATCAAAGTGCGTACAAAAGGCAAGGAGGAAATCTTCACAGTGGCTGGCGGCGTCGCCGAAATCCAACCGGATATTGTCACGGTTCTTGCCGATGCTGCCGAGAATATCCAGGAAATTGACCTGAATCGCGCCGAAGCAGCCCGCAAACGTGCTGTAGAGATGCTGGAAAAGGGCGTTCCGCCGGATACAGACACCTACCTTGCTGTCGAGGCTGCCCTGCGTCGTTCCAATTTGCGGCTGGATGCTGTCCGCCGTTATCGCAAAGTTTCGACCCGCCCGTACGAAGAGAAATCCCCTTCCGGGGATAAGTAAGAGCCTGTGGCATTTTTTTCTAAAGACCTGGGCATAGACCTGGGTACGATGTTCACCCGTCTGGCCGACAGTACGCAGGTATTGCTCGAGGAGCCGACCATCGTTGCTATCGAAGTGGATGAGCAAAAGATGGTGGCTGTCGGCCGGGAAGCGCTTGATATGGTTGGCCGCGTGCCGGAGAGCATCGAAGTGGCGCGCCCCCTCAAGAATGGCGTCATCGCCGATTACGAAATCACCGAAACCCTTTTAGCCTATCTTTTGCGCCGCGTCAGCGGTTCGATGCGCATCTTCCGTCCGCGTGTGATGATCTCCGTCCCTTATGGAGTCACCAGTGTGGAGCGTCGCGCCGTTTTCGAAGCGGTGATGGAGGCTGGCAGCCGCGAGGCTTACCTGATCCAGCAATCGCTGGCTGCCGCGCTCGGCATCGATCTGCCAATCGGTTCGCCGTCTGGCAATATGGTCATCTGTCTGGGCGGTGGCGCGACCGAGGCGGCTGTGATGGCCATGTATGGCATTGTTTCAGCGGATACGCTTCGCGGTGGCGGTCTCGACCTGGACGAAGCCATTATTACCTATGTGCGCCGAAAGTACGGGGTGATCATCGGTCAGACCACTGCCGAGCATCTAAAAATCCGGATCGGTGCGGCTGTCCCGCAGGATATGGAACAAAGCATGGAAGTGCAGGGGCAGGACCAGGTCACCGGCCTGCCGCGCCCGATCACGCTGACCACCGGCGAAATCGTCGAAGCCTTGCAAGATCCGCTTAAGAATATCGTCGAGACCGGCCGCCGCGTGCTCGAGAAGACGCCCCCCGAACTGGTAGCTGACATCATCGACCGCGGCGTGGCCCTGTGCGGCGGCGGCGCGCTGCTGCGCGGGATCGACAAGCTGCTGACCAAATCCCTGGGCATTCCCGCCTACCTGGTGGATAACCCCATGACCTGTGTGGTTGAAGGCACGGTGCGCGGCCTGGGCATGTACAACCTGCTGCGCCGCAACCTGCCGCAGGTATAAATGAGATGAACTGAAATCAAAACGGCTTCCGGGTTTGGGAAGCCGCTTTTGTATTTTGGTACTTTACTGGTTTTTCCATAGACTGGCATACTTCTTGCGGCATTTGGGATCCCCTCCGTTGCTGGCTATTTCTTTTTGCCGCCAGAGATATTATGGGCAACAGCTGCGCAGATGAGGTCCTTCAAGTTCGATTCGTCAATGCTGTCGCCTTCGCTGAAATCAATGGCTCGCGTGGTCTTCGCATCAAGCCCGGCGTTGAAGAGTCCCTTCGGGTCCTGCAAGAAGGCGCCTTTGAAAAAGTTGAGCTTTACGTGATCCTTAAAAATCCCGCCTGCGAGGACATTCCCATTGTGAGCCCACACCGCGGTCTCCCACTTCCACTCCTCAACGATGTCGGGGGCAGCCTCCAAGATCAGTTTGCGAAGTCGGGCAAGCATTTCCCCACGCCAGTCGGCCAGTTCTGCAATCTGATCGGTGATGCGTTGAGACGGGGTCATGTCATCTTTCGAATTTGCTTTTTTCATTTCGACCCTCTCCATTTCCATCAGCGAATGACAAACCCTTTGCAGTGAGGGCACGACGAAGCTGTGAAAGCGCATTTGGCCCAATGCCATGCAGTTGTTTAATCTCGGCCTCGCTGAATTTGGTCAACTGCTCGAGGCGTTGGATACCAGTCCCAGCGAGCGCACGTTGCGCAGGCTTAGCCAGTTCCATCGGCAGGTCGCTTTCCGGTTGATCGTGTTTCTGAGTCTTCATATTTGTTCCTTATTCATTGACAGGCTTGCAGTGAATCGACTTTCCATATGGATTACATGCAACGTTAATAGTAAAGGTAAAGCGATAGCTCTAGCGCCAACGAGGAACCCGCTCCGGGATGCGCTCATCTCCTAATTTTTGACAGAGTTCTTTCATTTGGTCGTATGCGCCCAGCCATTCCAGGTCGCCCAGCTTCTCGTTGAGAGGAACGTCCTGTCGGAGAGTGGCCAATTTCCGGTATAGCAAAGCCTCTTCCCGGCCTTGTGCCAGGTTTTCAGCCAGGCGTGTTGCACCACGAACACTCACCCCCCATTCTTCAGGATTATCGGGGATTTTTTCGATGTGTTCATAGTGCGCTAGTACGCTGGCGCTCGACTTGGCTCCCCAACCCGGGATGCCAGGGATGCCGTCCGCAGAATCACCCACCAGCGCGAGCCAATCCGGGATGGAACCCGGACGAACGCCGTACTTCTCCACCACACCGGCCTCGTCGATCAGGATGTCCCGCCGCCGGTCCCAGCATACGATTTGGTTCCCGGATACCAACTGCGCCAGATCCTTGTCTGGCGAGCAGATGACGATCTGCTCGACCGTCTTCTCGTCATTGAAGCGCGCTGCGGCAGTGGCCAGGGCATCGTCGGCCTCGAATTCCACCATCGGCCAGACGACCACCCCCAGCGCAGAAACGGCCTCTTCAGCCAATGAGAACTGAGCCAGGAGGTCCGGGTCGGTGCCTGCGCCGGTTTTGTAGCCAGGGAAAAGATCGTTGCGGAATGACTCGATGACATGATCGAAGGCGCAGGCAACATGGGTCACGTCCGGGCTCGATAGTAACAGGAGCAGGCTTCTCAGGAGTCCGAGCGCTGCGCCGACTTCCCGGCCATCGGGTGCCTTTTTGGGAGGAGCGCCGAAGTAGTTGCGAAACAATTCGTAGGTGCCATCTACCAGGTAAATCTTCATCTGCAAATCCTTTTTCGTTCAACAGTATACGCTAGTTTGCTTTTCGGCATTGCTGGTAGATATGAGGCCGGTGACTTGGTTTGGCTCTCATTTTAGATGTCATCGCTTGCAGGCGAGATGTTCTGGTTGAGCCGGAACAGGTTGGTCGGATCGTAGCGAGCTTTGATGGCCGCGAGCCGCTCCCAAGTTGGGCCCGGATATGCCGCTCGGACCTGCGCCTCGCCTTCATCGCCGAGGAAGTTGACGTATGCGCCCTCGTCACCTTGCCTCAACGCCGCTGCAAAGTCCGTGACCCAGGCCTCGTGTATTGGTTTCTCATCAGGCCGTTCGTACAATGCGGCAAGGTTCACCATGATGCGCGACTTGCGATGCGCGAACGCGGTGGCATCCGCAGGGACGCGCGCCATCGCACCACCCAGGGCACGAAGTTGCGCGACAGCCATCGAGCCAGTTGAGCCCTTGAGATGATCCAGGATCGTTTCGGCGACTGAGCGGTCGATGGTATCGACAAACATCGTGCGCGCTGCCGCGACCGGGTGATATTCACCCTCTTCGGGTTGATATATTTCCGGGTAACGCATCGGCTTGACCATATCAGCGAGCGGTGTAGCCAGCGCGCGGAATGGCGCAATGACGCTGTCACCAGCCTCGGCATTGCCTGCGTAGACCAGCATGGCCATCACGATCGGTTTGCCGTGAACTTCTTCAGACAGGAACGGCATTGGCGGCGCGGTCATCACGTTCGCGATGGTCGAGAGTTCGTCTGGCGCGGCCTCTGCTTCGGCGATGAATCCAGCGATCACATCCGGTGTGGCCGGCAGGATCAGCATGCCGCCCACGACCAAATCGACCTCGTGCAACCGGAACTGAAAGCGGGTGGCGACGCCGAAGTTGCCGCCGCCACCTCGGATTGCCCAGAACAGGTCAGGGTAGGAGTTAGTATCCACGTGGAGCAGTTGGCCATCAGCGGTCACGATCTCGGCGGCCAACAGGTCGTCAATCGTCAGGCCGTACTTGCGGACGAGATAACCGATCCCGCCGCCCAGCGTGATACCGCCGATCCCAACCGAGCCGGTATCGCCGAACCCGATTGCAAAGCCATGTGTTCCCGCTGCGGCTGTGAATTCGCCAGCGGTCAATCCGGTCTCAGCCCAGGCGGTGCGTTCTTCAATATTGATTTGTAAATCTTTCATGGCAGATAGATCGAGGACAATGCCGCCTTCGCTCGTGCTATGACCCGCACCGCTGTGGCCTCCACTGCGGACAGCCAGTTCAAATCCGTGCTCACGAGCCAGCGACACAAGGCGTGAGACATCGCCCGCATCCGCTACACGGACGATTGCCGCGGGACGACGGTCAATGCCGCCGTAGAAAACTGTCCGTGCGGATTCATAGCGGGGATCTTCTGGAACGATGACTCTGCCATTGAAAAGCGCGCGCAGGTCTGAGGTCGAGGGCGAAGCGTTGTCCTGAGCTTGTCGAAGGGCGAGGTTCGTATCCAGTGAAGTTGATCGTTTTTTCGTAACCATGTTAAAGTCTCCAAATCGTTAAAGTTAAATCGGTTGTAATTATTGATTCAGATATGCGCTGGTGAGTGATCGTTTTGCTTTCAATAATTCTTTGGGCGTGCCTTCGAACATGACCTGCCCGCCCTTACTGCCGCCTTCGGGACTCATGTCAATGATCCATTGGGGATGCGCAACGCGACATCCTTTAAATTTTCTCTCTCGCACCTCGAATCTCGATGAATTCCTGTGGCATGAATTCTTCTCTAAAAGGCGAGTTCAGTCCTCAGCTCACCGCTTTCTTCACGAGCGCGATGATCCTTGCCTCTTCGGTGGCAGTCAACTCTTTCAGCGCGAAGGCGGTTGGCCACATGACGCCTTCGTCGAGGTTCGCTACGTCGTTGAAACCGAACGTCGCGTACCTCGCATTGAACTTCTGCGCGCTTTGGAAGAAGCAGACGACCTTGCCATCCTTGTTGGCATATGCGGGCATCCCATACCAGGTTTTTGGCGAGAGATCTGGCGCGCTGGCTTTGATGATCTCGTGGAGCCGCTTTGCCATGGCACGATCCGGCTCCTGCATCTCGGCGATCTTCGCGAGCAGGGCGCTTTCCCCATCCGCCTTCTGCGCTTCCGCCTTCAGTTCTTTGGCGCGCTCCTTCATCGCGGCTTTTTCCTCCGCCGTGAATCCTTTGGAATTCTGCGTGTCTTTCTTTGGGCTCATAGAAACCTCCTTATAGTGATTGATTTTCGTTAGAGTCAGGTTTTCGCCCATCCAAGATGGGTAGGCATTATATTTTAGAACATTTATTCTGGACAGTCAAGATAGAAATTGTCCGAATTAACCGCCATGCGCTTTTTGCAGGTCAGCCACGATGATTTTTTGCATCTTTAGCATGGCATCCGTCACCCGTTTGGATTTTTCAGGATCAGGATCACCCATCAACTCGCCCAACTGTCTCGGGATGATCTGCCACGACAGACCGTATTTATCCTTGAGCCAGCCGCACATGGATTCTTCGCCGCCATCGGCAGTGAGCGTATCCCAGAAATAATCCACCTCAGCCTGGTCTTCGCAATCCACGTAGAACGAGACCGATTCGTTGAATTTGAACTGCGGGCCTGCGTTCAACGTCATGAATTCCTGCCTATCCAACTCGAACGACATGATAAAAGCCTTGCCATCGGGTCCGCGTGAGACGTTGAGAACTTTCGAGTTCTTGAAAAGCGAGACGTAGAAGTTCATTGCCTCCTCAGCCTGGTTGTCGAACCACAAGAACGGGGTAATCTTTTTCATTTCTAAAGCTCCTTTTTTCTTTGTCGTTGCGAGGTCGGTGTTCCTCCGGCCGAAGCAATCCCCTCACAATAGATGGGGTTTGCTTTGCTATGCAATGTCAGATACGATAATTATTTTCTTTTGCCTGATTTTATTGCAGCTTGTTTCAAGTTTTCAGCGACATGCAATTTGACAACTTTGCCGATCAACTTGAATGGCATCGGTTTATTCAGCGGAAATTTCAAAGTACCCTTGCCGTCAACATATTGGGAGATTTCCTGGTTGAACGCTTCGGTACCGGGGGGAATTGGATAGATCGAGATATGGTTTTTCCAGGCGGCGAAATGGATCAGGTTTTTGCCGTTCAGTTCAAACGTGGCAATCTGATAACTGATTTTTTCTCGCGCTTCGGGAGCGGCGGCTTTTATGGTCCCCCGTATTTCTTCCAGTATTTTTTGTACTTCTTCAGGAAAAGATGCAA
>CAZLOC010000074.1:0-8489 GCA_964560935.1 uncultured Anaerolineaceae bacterium
TCTTTGTCCATTCTTTCCAGGCGTTTTTTCTTCAGGTTTTCCTTCATGATCCAGGAAATATCCTTGTCTGTACTGGAAAACCAGCGTTCCATGGCCTGTTTACCCTGAAATGGCAGGGCAGCGGCGACCACGCTCCAGCAGTAGCCCAGTCCCTGGCGCAGGATTTTGAAGTCTTCGTCCCGCTCTTTTGCATTTTCAACCGCAGTGGTGATCCGTTCCAGGATCCCAAGCGTGCGCAGGATGTGCCGCTCTTCCCGAAGCAAAATCGGTTCAGCTAGCCCGGCAGCCGATGCGCGCATTTCCAGCCAGGTGCCCGTAGCCCAGGTTTCCATCTTGTCCAGCAGTGACTCCATATCTGCTCGCCCAATGCGTTGTAAGGCCATGGCCACCGCCTCACGGATGCGCCAGCGCGGGTCGGACGCGTATGCCCGCAGGGTAGGCCACAGGTCGGTCTGGCCTTCTGCGATCATCCTGCCCAGCCCTTCGACCCCGCAAAATGCCAGGAACCCATCGGGTGTGTTGACCGGGGCGCGCTGTGGGTCGAAAGACAGGAAATGCTCGAAACGTTCGCGATCCCCCAGGTCAGCGGCGGCGTGGGCCAGCTCCAGGTTTCCGCGCGGACCGGGCAGACCGGATTCTGCGCGCAGGTAATCGTCCCAGTCGCCCAGTTTTCCTAAGGTTTCGCGGTATTCGTCCACTTTGCTCATGGGGAAACCAGGATTTCCATAAAGACTGGATCCCCGAAGGGCGTTCCATCCGGATCGATGGCCTGCCAGGCGGTCGTATACGTGCCCGGTTCTGACGGGGCGGTGAAGGTGATGCGAATAGTCGCCTGGGCTCCGCCTCGGGCAGGGTAGAGCGCTTGCTCTGTGGCTGCGCCCATTTCCAGGCCGCCGACGAATTTCAGGCGATAGCGCGCATCCCAGTTGCAGGAACCGTTGTTTTGCACCAGCCAGCGCTTGTCAACGCTGGAGCCGGGTGAGACAGTGGTGCCATCCGGGATGGTCAGGTCTTCGACGAACGCCAATCCGTCCGTACAGGGGGGAGTCGCTGTTGGGCTGGAAACCGGTTCTGGCTGTGGCGTCGAGGTGGGGATGACGGGCGTCGCCCCTTGCACCAGGCGTTGGGTCGGTGTGGGGGCTTTGGGTGGGATGAAGGGCGTAGGAG
Source organism: uncultured Anaerolineaceae bacterium (assembly GCA_964560935.1). Taxonomy (GTDB): domain Bacteria; phylum Chloroflexota; class Anaerolineae; order Anaerolineales; family Villigracilaceae; genus JAABUE01. The sequence continues at coordinate 1,168 of CAZLOC010000074.1, forward strand.
GCGGGGCGGGAGTACAGGCCGGGAGCAGGAGAAATGCCAGTAAAATGGCAAGCAGGTTCGGGCGTAGTTTGGAGCGGTGTTGGGATTTCATCTTATCCCCATAAAAAAGCAGGGACACGACTTAGCGTGTCCCTGGAAAATCGTCCTATTCTTCGTCGCTGACCGGCGCTTCGTCATCGACCTCGTTGTCCATAACGAGCGGCATGACCAGTTCGCCGCCCAGCGCTTTCTGGCGGATGATCGTTTCGATCTCGAGCGCCAGGTCGGGGTTCTGGCGCAGGAACTCTTTGGAGTTTTCGCGTCCCTGACCGAGGCGTACATCGCCATAGGAGTAGAAGGCGCCGCGCTTGTCGACGATCTCGAACTGGGTCGCCAGGTCGAGCAGGTCGCCGGCCTTGGAGATGCCTTCGTTGTACATGATATCGAACTCGGCGGTGCGGAAAGGGGCCGCGACTTTGTTCTTGACCACGCGCACGCGGGTGCGGTTACCGATGATCTCGGCGCCGACCTTGATGGACTGGATACGGCGCACGTCCAGGCGAACGCTGGCATAGAACTTGAGCGCCTGGCCGCCGGTGGTGGTCTCCGGGTTGCCGAACATGACGCCGATCTTCTGGCGCAACTGGTTGGTGAAGACGACCGTGGTCTTGGTCTGGTTGATCGCGCCGGACAGCTTACGTAGCGCCTGTGACATCAGGCGGGCGTGCACGCCCATGGTGGGATCGCCCATGTCGCCTTCGAGTTCGGAGCGCGGGACCAGGGCAGCCACCGAATCGATCACGACCACATCTACTGCGCCTGAGCGTACCAGCGTCTCGGTGATCTCGAGCGCCTGCTCGCCGATGTCGGGTTGGGAAACCAGCAGGTTGTCGATATCCACGCCCACGCGGGCGGCATAAGCCGGATCGAGGGCATGTTCCATATCGATAAATGCTGCTGTGCCACCCATGCGCTGGGCCTCGGCGATGATGTGTTGGCAGAGGGTGGTCTTGCCGGACGATTCAGGGCCGTAGATTTCTGTGATACGACCACGTGGCACGCCGCCTACGCCTAATGCAATATCCAGGGAAAGTGAACCAGTGGGAATGACTTCGGTTGTCATGCCATGCGCGTCACCCAAACGCATGATGGAGCCGTCTCCATACCGTTTGATGATATCGCCAACGGCTTTATCGAGCACTGCGCGGCGGCCATCGTCTTGCGTTGAATCTTGTTGACTTTTTCGTGCCATAATTTATTCTCCGAATACCAGTTATAGGTCAGACCATCGTCGTGTAAACAGTAAACAGTATAGCACATATGTTCCATGCGTCAAGGGATATTCTGTCCTTGTGTCGGCAAAAAATCCAGGCTGGGTGTGGGTGGTGGACTGAGCGCAAAGCCATCTTCCCCGTGAAAGGTGAAATAGGTGACCTGTCCGGGGAAGATTTCCACCCAGAATTGCCGGGTCTTGTCATCGTAATTCAAAGTGATCTTGTAAATCCCGGCTGGCAGGTCGCTCAAGGCCATGTTCTCGTTGTAATAAGGGTCCGGGTTGGTAGCGCCGCCGCCATACGTCTGCACGGTGCGCGTGGGCTTGCCTTCCGGTTCGGGGCGTATCTCAACCTTATACCGGCGTAGCAGGTTGCCCTTTTCATCCGTGAGCTGTCCCACCAGCACGCCCCAACCTTGCGGCGGTGACATCCAAAGCTCCGGGTTATACGTATGGTGGAAAGTGTTTTCTCCCAAGCGCACTTCGAAATGCAAGTGCGGGCCGGTAGTTTGACCGGTATTCCCAACATAGCCGATCACGTCACCTGTATCTACCCATTGCCCAAGGGTTGCGTTCACGGCCTCCATATGCGCATAAACTGTGTAGAGTTGCTGCCCGCGGTACCCGAAGTCATGGCGAATGGCTACAGACTGTCCATACGGGTCATCCTGGTTGAGCGGCGCTTCTGTGAACAACCCCCAGCCAGCCCATACCACTGTCCCTGGCCCTGTAGCCAGGATGGGGGTGCCTTTGTCGTCGGGGATGTCCACACCGGTATGAACGATATTGTCGAAGAAGATGCCGCCGTATCGATAATCCGCTAGCGGCCAGTTGACGTTATCCGCTCCGATGGGACGGGCGAAGTAAAAATGGTCATATGGGGAGACAGCCCAGGGTACCGGATAGAGCGGTGGACGCCAACTGGAGACAGGCTCTGCGCCGGGTGTCGGCAAGTCGAAGCGTAGCGGGGGCGGGGTAGAAGTCGCCTCGTTCTGGAACTTAGCCTGTTGACCGTTATCGGAAGCGACAACCGGCGTTGGGTTACCCCCGAAGGCCGTGCAGGCGGAGAGGAGGAAGGCGGCAATCACTACACCTATGCATGTCACTCTGAGGGCGCTATATGCCCGAAGCGTCTCTGATAGCCAGATTGAGAAACCCTTTGTTACACTCACTGGTGCCGCAATCACCGGCACAGGCAGGGTGACAGTTCTCAAAGCAATGTGCATTTTCTTCATGGCGTCGGTGAAGGGATAACGGTATCTGTCGGCGGGACCGTGGGAGATGCGGTTGGCCGCGGCGTGCGCGTTGGGACGGGTGTCCGCGTCGGGCGAGGCGTACTCGTAGGTGTTGGGCTGGGCGGCAGGATATGTGTTGGCGTGACCAGCACGTCCTTGGGGTAGATTTCCAGCATGGCGCTGTACCAATCCAGACCGCCGGTCATTGCGAATTCGGTAAAACGCGCACCGCTGTAATAAGTATGCCAGTTAGGCAGCGCCGGGAGGCGTTCCCAGCCATATTGGCGCGCCAGGGTGGTGAAATCCAACCAGTATCCCGGAGGCACTTCGGCGTACTTGCCGCCCTGCTCGTACGAGCGCGGGTCGAGTTCGTAACGGGCAGCCAGGTCCCAGGGTGGGTTGTGCAGCGGCTCGCCCTGCGTGCCATCCTGTAGTTGGGTGCGCAGGTAGAGTTTCCAGTACGTCTGGGTTCCGTAATCCTGACGGAGGGCCACCATCCAGCCGGCATTGCTCATCAGTGGATTCAACGCAAAGGCGCGACCGGTGAAGAGCCAATCTTCACCCAGGCCGGGGTCGAGGACGGTCGTCAGCGGGACAAAGGCGTTGCTCAGGCTGGCCAGCACATCCCAGCCGGCTTCTTCGATGAAACGTTTGCGCAGCGCATCGAAGGATTCGTCTACAAAGTCATGCAACTGCGGGTAGGGCGCTTGAACATCGGTCAATGTGTTCAGCGCATAGCGCTGAGCCGGGCCTTCCGCCAGTTGTGTAACGGCTACTGTCCATTCAGGGAGAGGGGTTTGTGCAGCAGCATCCTCATAAAGTTGTGGAAATGGATTGGGTAAAACCATATTCGGCCACAGCAGTCCACGCACAGGGCCGGGCAATGGAATCGGCTGGAGCAGCAGTTCGCCCTCCAATGTGTAGGAAGTCAGATACTCCTGGTTGGGTCCATGGATGACGGCCACCAAACGATCACCAGGCGCGTTCCAGGCGGGCCAGTCGCCATCGCCGACCCAGGTTGCAGGCCGTTCCGGTTGCAGGGCATTCCAAACATAGATGCCGTTGAAGCCGATGTTCTGCGCCGTAGAAGTCCAGGCCAACTTGCTCCCATCTTGTGTCCAGATGGGGTGACTCTCGGCAGAAAAAGGCGTGCGGCTCAGGTTGGTGTAACGCTCCTTGCCGGTTTTGTCCAGGTCCGCCAGCCAGATGTCGCTGTCACCGCCGCGGTTGGAGACGAAGGCTACATGCCGTCCATCCGGCGCCCAGGCAGGGGAATGGTCGGAGTACGGTTCGTTGGTCAGGGGGATGGGCTCTTGATCCCCATCGGTCAGCGAGACGATTGCGATTTCGAGATTTTCGTCCAGGTAGAGTTCGCAGGCCAGCCACTGGCTGTCCGGGGACCAGGAGGGGGCCGATTCGTACTCTGGCGAGTGCGTCACACGGGTAATCTCACCGCTATCCAGGCGAAGCACGTATAGATCCCAGGTTTCATCGCGGTTGGAGGCAAAGGCTACCTGGGTGCCATCCGGGCTGAGGGCGGGACTGGTATCATCCCATGCGCCGTAGGTCAGGCGCGTGAGCGGCAATACCTGCGGAATATAGAAAAACAGTTGCGCGTAACCGTTTTCTTCCATCGAGAGCAAAATCACGTCCTGCGCGCCAGGAATGGGAGTTGAGGTTGCCGTTTCGGTGGGCGTGGGTGTTGCGGTTGCAATTGGTGTAGCGGTAGCGAAGGGCCGCGAGCAACCGGCTAGGATGGCGGCGAGCAGAATTAACGGAAGTAGCTTTCGGGTGTTTTGAGTAGACATAAAATGGAATCAGGGTTGTGGAAGTCCCCGATTCGGGGATTGTAAATTGAAGCGCAGCCTCACGGGTTCGGCTTCCGGGCCATCCGGGTAGAAAAGCCTGGCCTCCAGATCGAGTGGACCGTCGGCAGGTTCCGTCCGTAAATGCAGGGTGAATTCCAGTTTCCAAGCCATCGGCTCGACGAAACTGGCTGTGCTGATTTCATCTCCATTGGTATCGGTCAGGTTCACTTCCAAGTGCGGCCGTTTTTCAAAGGGACTCATCTCGATGTTCACGCGCACGCGCTGGCCGTCTTCATAGGGCTCGGCGGTCAGGGAGAGGATCCTGGTCTCCTCTGGGGATGTACGTTGCAGGTTGTCTTCGGGGAAGAAAAATTCCATGAGCGGGATTATAACCTCTGCCCCCACCCCAGCCCTCCCCCATTTTCCCCAAAAGGGGAAAATGGGGAGGGGTCATTCGTCGAGCAAAAACGTCGCTTCTGCATAATAGCGCATGCCTTTGTTCTTGACACGTTCCTCTACCCATTGCTGGAGATAGGCTTCTTTATACTCGATGGGCCTGCAGCTCGAGAGTTCGTGCAGTGGGTAGTTCAAATGCAGCACGCGTGGAGAGACGGTAAAGCGCGTAATACCGGTGGGTAGAACAATATCCTGCCCGGCTAGTTTGAGCACGGTCTTGATCTTGAATCTTGGAAAAATGATCAATGCAGTCAGATCAGGATAGATCTTTTTGAAGGTATCGATCAGAGTCTGGCTGGTGCGGTCGAGGGAAGCGTGCGTCTTGTAGGTGTTCACGATCTGGTGCAGAGTGTTGATATGTGTTGCCAGGTCGCTTGGCGCCTCGTCCAATATGTAAAGGCTCCCATTGGACAGGCGGATTTGTAGCGGTGTGAACATGGGAGCATCCACGGATTTTTGTGGATCGACCTTTATTAATTTAATACCCTTTATCTTTCGCAGTGCACTCATCATTGTGTTTGTGCTCATCCCCCAGACAGCATGGTTCCAGGTTTGCAGGTTGACGTGCGGGTTACTGGCTTCCACAACCTGGGCCACGATATGCTGGAATTCCATCGCTCGCATCGATGTGACTCGGTTGGCGCCATCCAGCACCATGAAGCGGCCGGAATTATCAGTGAGCGGCATCACGATGGGCGGGTTGCGCAGGATGCCCTGTGCGCGCAGTTTCGCTACCAGCGGCAGGGTGCGCTGCATGTCGTGATCCTCGTGCAGGATCACGCTTTCGATAGGCAGGATTTTTAGTGTGGGCAAGTGAGGGATCATGTAATTAATACCGCCAGAAGATAGTCGAGCATACCATGAAACCTTATCCTATTCAAAATTTTAACCGATCCACTATTTGTTGCATATCTTTTGGATAAGGCGCAGTGTAGAAAACCCGTTCTCTGGATTTTGGGTGTGTCAATATTATTGAGAGCGCATGTAAAGCCGGGCGCGCGATCAGGTCCGTCTCTGCTGCGCCGTACAGGATGTCTCCAAGCAAGGGAAAACCCCACGCGAACAAATGGGCGCGGATCTGGTGTGTACGGCCGGTCAGCGGGCACGCCTCGAGTAAAGCCTGAGCCTGCCCCCGTTTAAGGACCTTGAATTGCGTTTCCGCGGGTTTGCCCCGTTTATGGTCCACGGCCGTGCGGTGTTTGTGACCTACGTTGGTTCGCAACGGCATTTTGCAGACCTTCTGCTCCCAAACGGGATTCCCCTCTACGATGGCGTGATAGACTTTCTCCACTTCATGCCGCTCAAATTCGCGGTTGAGTTCGCGGTGCGCTTCCGCCGTTCGGGCGAAAACCATCACGCCACTGGTGACCTTGTCCAGCCGATGAACGACCCAGAGCGGACCGAATTCCGCTTCCAGCATCTGGCGCAGGTAAGGTGCATCCGTGTCCCAGCCGTCTGGCAGGACGGGCAGCCCGGCGGGTTTGTTGAGAACGATGATGTGCTCATCGAGCTGGAGGATATCCATGCTGCGAATTAAACCACAGATAAAAGGATAAACACAGATAAGACATATCCGGGTTTATCTGTGTTCATCTGTGGTATCCCTTGACATTAACGTTACGTCATAGTTTATACTGTCCCCACGATGTACACCGTAAAACAATTGTCCACCCTGGCAGGCGTGACCCCGCGCACCCTGCACCATTATGACCAGATCGACCTGCTCAAGCCCGAGTCGGTTGGCGAGAACGGTTACCGCTACTATGGCGAAAGGTCATTGTTGCGCTTGCAGCAGATCCTGTTCTACCGCGAACTGGGTTTCAGCCTGGAGTCCATCCGGGAAATGCTGGGCAGTCCCGGGTTCCAGATTCTTGACGCGCTGGAAGAGCACCGCGAATCCCTGCAGGGACGAGTCCGGCGTCTGGAACGTCTCATCCGAACCGTGGACAAGACCATCAATCACTTGAAAGGAGAAAACGTTATGAGCCCCAAAGGACTCTTCGAAGGCTTTAGCGAGGAGCAACAAGAAGAATATGCACGGCAGGCCGAGCAGATGTATGACCCCGAAACTGTGCGCGAATCGAACCGCAAGTGGAAGAGCTACTCCGCCGAAAAGAAACAGGCCATCCTCGACGAAGGCAGGCAAGTCTATCTTGACATGATCGCTGCCATGCCCAAAGGCGCGGACTCGCCGGAAGTCCAGGCCATCGTCGAACGCTGGCGCAAACACATGGAATACTTCTGGACACCGAACCTGGACCAACTGCTTGGCCTGGCGACCATGTACGGGGGTAGCCCCGATTTCAAAGCCAACTTCGACCAGATGCACCCCGATCTGGCAGATTTCATGCGGGAAGCGGTGAAGGTGTACGTGGAAAATCAGCGCTAAAAACATCACCGTAAAACAATTAAAAACGACGACCGCAAAGGCCGTCGTTTTGTGTTATCTTAACCCGAATCTTGCATTCATTTTACGGAGTCAATAATGATTAAAAAACAATTTCGGTCTTTAAAGTTTATAACTATTTGATAATTTGCTTCCGGTCTGGAACATAGACAAAGGATGTTATA
>CAZLOC010000074.1:8499-12496 GCA_964560935.1 uncultured Anaerolineaceae bacterium
AATTTCTGATGGACGAAATTCGTTCTCTTGGTATGGTGGAGGGGGACACCATCTTTGTCCATAGCGCATATTCCTCGCTTGGGCGCGCGCCTGGCGGCGTCGAGGGCGGACCGCAAACCGTCAACGAAGCCATCCTTGACGTGGTTGGCCCGAGTGGTACGTTGATCCAGCCCACGTTCAACTATGATTTCCTCAAAGGCGTGCCCTGGGATATTCGCACCACGCCCTCGCAGATGGGTGTGCTGACCGAACTGCTGCGCGTCGACCCGCGCGCGAAGCGCATGTTCCATCCGATTTATTCGATGGCAGCCATCGGGGCTCACGCGGAGGAGCTCGCCGCGCATCGCACAAACGATTGTTTCGGCGAAACCACCATCTTCAAGAAGTTTCGCGATTGGGATGCAAAGATCCTGATCCTGGGGTTGCCCTACAGCAAAAGCATCACCTTCCTGCATCACTGTGAACAGGCCGCTGATGTGGACTATCGCTTTTTGAAGGAATTCAAGGGCACGGCGATTGATTTCGATGGCAAGCCGCACGAAGTGACATACACGATGTTAGTCCGTGATGTGGAACGCGGCGTGGTGCTGGATTTCGAGCCGATCGGGGCCTTGCTGGACAATCAGGTTGTCAACATGAAAAAAATCGGCCTGGGCGATGTCCGTTTGATGAAATGCAGGGAAGTTTTCCGCGTGGCGGTCAAAGCACTTAAGGAACATAAAGGGCCGGGGCTGACCTATGTGATCGAAACCCCTGACCGGGCGAAGGATTGGATCCCGCAAATGAAACCAGTCAGCAGCCTGAAAGACGTGCTGGCCGAGATCGTGCCACTGCACCGCACCCTCGCCTCTGACGGGACCGATGCTGCCCTCGATATCATTGGCTCTTATCTGCCCGAAAACGCGAACTACGAAATCGAGACCTATGAGCCGCTCAAACCGGTCTGGACCTGGTATGTGCCCGAACGCTATGTGGTCCACAAGGCCTACCTCGAGACGGAAGATGGTCAACGCATCCTGGATTTCAAAGATGACCCTTTGCACCTTGTGTCCTATTCCCTACCTGTCGATCAATTGTTGACCTGGAATGAACTCACCCCGCACCTGTATTACAACGAAAAACGCCCGCACACGATCCCCTGGAAATTCAAATACTATGACCGCAATTGGGGATTCTGCCTGTCCAAGAATGTATTCGATACACTGCCTCATGATAAAAAATATCATGCCGTGATCGATGCCGAATTTGTTACGGACCCCGAACAGGGATTTAAAGTTGCTACCGCGCTCATCCACCCGCTTGGCGGTGGTAATGCGGAGGCGGGTGAGATGTTCATCATGGCGCACGTTTGCCACCCGAACCAGGCCAATGACGATGCGGCCGGCGTCGTCACCGCCCTGGAAGTCGCGCGCCGCCTGGCGGCGGATCCGCTGCCGGCTGGCTCGATGAGTGTCCGCTTCTGGTTCGGGCCCGAGACGATTGGCACGATCGCTTACCTAGCCCAGCATGAAGATTTGATTCCACGCTTGCGGGGCGGGATATTCGTTGAAATGACAGGCAATGACAACACCCTTGCCCTGCAGCATACTCGTCAACACACGCACATGCTCGACCGGATTGGGCAGTATGTTCTCAAGAATCAGGGCGAGGAGTTTCGCGAAGGCACCTTTGCCGATATTATCGCCAACGATGAACGGGTTTTGAACGGTCCGGGGGTGAATGTGCCCTGCCTGTCGATCAGCCGTTTCCCTTACCCGGAATACCATACTTCCGATGACAACCTGGAGATCATCCATGAAGACAAGCTGCAGGAGGCGGCAGGTGTGATCGAAGAGATCATCCGTATCTACGCTACCAATTACGTCCCAAAGCGTAAATTCCGCGGCCCCGTCTTCCTTTCCGGGCATGGATTGTGGGTGGACTGGCAGGAAAACTGGAAGCTCAACCGCGCTATCGAAAAAATGATGATGCGCTTCGAAGGGCATCAAAGTGTATTTGAAATTGTCGACGAGTTGGAATTGGATTACTGGGAAACCCGGGATTACATCGAGCGCTTCCGCACACGCGATTTAATTGCTGCGCTGCCATTACCGGGAATCGCGGAAAAAGCGTGAGCATCTACAATTAAAAATCGAAAGAACCAGAGTTGCATTCATCTGGTTCTTTTGTTTGAAAAACCTTTGGTATCTTCTCAAAAAGAAAGGAGAAGTGGGGTTACCCCACACCCCGCTTTATTGAAAAGATACAATCTTCGTTATTTGCCCATTGCTACTCGAAAACCGATGTAAGCTGCGATGGCATAGAACAGTAAATCCCTGATATCGAAGGCCAGCGTAAATATTTCAAGGATCGCAGCAGGGTCGAAGGAAATCGCGAGAAGCACACTGAAAAAAGGAGCCTCCCACTCTTTGGCAAGGATGCCGTTATAGAAAAGGAAATTTCCGAGCAGACAACCCAACAGGGATAATACCCCACCGCTGATACCGAAGATCAACGATTTCCCCTTTCCGAGTTTTTGGATGGCAAAGCCTACAATTAAGCCAACACCTATGGACATCCAACTGATTTGGAACCCGGTGACGTAGGTGAAGATTCCCCATATCACAGCGCTGGCCAGCATGGCGCCAACGCCGCCGACCAAGCCCAAGATCAGGTTGGAATCAAAATCGAGCTCAGTAATAGCGGGTGCACTTTCAGGGATCGTCAATTCTTCCATGTTTTACTCCTTTGAGCTTTAGAGAAGATATTGATCTTATTATGTATCCTGAAAGCGAAAATACAACTTACAATCCCCTCACATTTTCTGGGCCCTGCTCTTAAGTGACTGTCAGTCTCTGATCCGGATATTTCTCGTATCGCTTTTCTTCTACAACTCTATAGATACGGTTGATTCCTTCCCAAACCTCGCTGAAGGTGGTGTAGAGCGGCGCCAACCCCAGCCGCAAATTATCCGGGTCGCGGAAGTCGGGGATCAGGTTCATCTCCTCGATCAGGGCGCGGTTGATGCGGTATCCCTGCGGGTGGCGGATGCTGATGTGCGAGCCGCGCAGGTCTGGGTCCCGGGGCGAACCGAGGCTGAACCCCAACGGGGCGAGCAGGGAGTCGTAGAGACAGATCAGGTATTCGGTCAAGCGCACGGACTTGTCCCGGATGTGCGCCATGCCGGCATCGATGATCGGGTCGAGCGAGGCTTCCATTGCCAGCATGGCGAGCATACCCTGCGAGCCACTCAGGAAGCGGGCGATACCGGGCGCGGGAGAATAGTCCAGGCCAAAGTTGAAGGGCGAGTCCTGTCCCCACCAGCCCCAAATGGGCGAAGTAACCTGTTCCTGCAGCTCGCGGCGCACGTACAGGAAGGCCTGCGAGCCGGGGCCGCCGTTGAGATATTTATAGGTGCAGCCGATGGCGAAGTCGGCGTTGCAGGCGTCCAGTTCGATGGGCACTGCGCCAACCGAGTGACTCAAGTCCCACAGCACCAGCGCGCCTTTGCGGTGCGCTATCTGGGTGATGGCGGCCATGTCATATAGATAGCCGCTTTTAAAGAGCACGTGCGAGAGCGTAACCAGCGCGGTATTCTCGTCGATGGCGGATTCCAGCGCGGCCAGGTCCGGTGTGATATCGCCGTCCCGCGAGCCGATGCGTACGATCTCGTGCCGCCCGCCGAGCAGGGCCACCAATCCTTGCAGGATATAGAGATCGGTCGGGAAGTTGAGCGTGTCGGTGATGATTTTCGTTCGCGCAGGACGCAAGGAGAGCGCCGCCGAGGCCAGTTTGAACAGGTCGATAGAGACCGAATCGCAGACGATCACCTGGCCGGGGGCCGCGCCAACCAACCCGGCGATCTTTTCTCCGATACGGATGGGGGCGTGCCACCAATCTTGGTTCCAGCCACGGATCAGGTCCGTACCCCATTCCTGTTCGACGACCTGGCGGATGCGTTCGGCGGTGGCTTTCGGCAGCCTGCCCAGCGAGTTGCCGTCGAAATAAATAAGGTCAG
>CAZLOC010000075.1:0-12447 GCA_964560935.1 uncultured Anaerolineaceae bacterium
AACGGAGTGAACGCCGGAAAAAATAGGGATACTAACGCGGCTGCATGCTATCGATGATAAATTCAGCAGCCAATCGAACACCGATCCCCGGTGGTAAGCCACACTTTTCAAAGCCTTTCTCACTAGCAAAGGTGAACATGGCTTCTTCGCTGTCTCCGGGATTCACGCGATGCCCCAAGATCACCCTTTCGATAATGTCAGCACAATATAGGTGACCAATTTTTCCTTCAAAGAAGGCCATGAATTTCTGAGACGTCGCAATCGTGTCGTTCACAGCCTCATAATCCAGACGGTCATCGCTGCCAAAGAAAAGGCCAAAGGCAATCAGACTCCCGGTGATACCCCCGCAAATCTCACCAGTGCCACCGATACCCGGAAAAGGCGTCAGGGCCTTAATGATCTCCATACTCCCCAGACCAAACTCTTCCATCAGCGCAAGCGCGGTCCCCTGAGCGCAATTCTTGAGCATGAAATTGTATTCCTCCGCTCGCAACTGCACCCGGTCGAGGATCTCTTCCTTATTGGCTAACAACTCCTGGGGGTCAAGATCCTTTCTGGGGATTCCATTTTCAGATAGATTCTTGATTCTGGCTTTAATTGCCGTCTCATCCCATTTTCTATTTGCCAGTTCTTGCACTTTTGCATTCAGGATCTCGTAGTCTGTCATTTGTAGTTACCTCCGATTTAGGTTTTCAGAACGAATATTGTTCAAGATTTTTGCCGTCATGCTGCCATCGTCAAGCCTTATATCGGCTGCATGTCGAGTGGATAAAAGGCCATCGACAGCTTCATGATAAAAGCACCGGCAAGCGTATTGGCGATGACTCCGTCATCACCAATGGCGAAGAACTTGCCGGTTAATCTCATTTGATCCCAGTTGTAGAAGAACACGGTGGAAACGGGCAGACCGAATTCGCGAAAGGCAAAGATATATTGATTATCATCGAACTTATAGACGGTAGACATGTCAACATCGCCTTGACCTCGCAATGGTCCGATGATGCCCTGCCAGACATAGCGCTCTGAATTCAGGTAGACATGTTCCATAATCTGCTCTGGACCATAATCATAGAGTCCCCGCAAACCGATGAGGTCGCGCGTTGGCCCTGGTTTGCGTCCCGTAGGTGGAGTGCCTGGATCACCCAGCGCACCTGGCCAGAACTCATGGACCGCCCGGGGTTCTTTGCCGACATCGCCTTCGCGCATTATCGTGCGGACAGCGAGTACTTGCCGCGTTTGAACGTTAACGATAAAGGTCTGCGACTGCCAAGGCTGGTGGGTAAAAGTCATGTCAATGAAATAGGTTTGCGGCGCCACTTCCACCACCTCGCACCAGTCCATACCGCCTTCGTCGCCACTTTGCCAGATGACCTTGTTCCGATCTGCGAATTCGAGTTCAAAGTATATCCCCGAGTCGAGTGTGATTGTTATCGTCTGATTTACCAATGCAGCTGTTTGTGGAAGACGATTAACTGCTAATTTCGACGCATAATCCTCATATGTATAATCTGTTGTACCTTCTGCCTGTGGCATTGAGCTGTTCCTCTCTTGAATAATGGATAGTATTTTATGCTTTATAAATTCTTTCTCACACGCCCCACTTCACGCCAGCGTTGGTAAGTGCGGCTCCGGAAACATCGACAATCGCTGCTCCTCCATCGAGCAGAAGAACAGATCCAGTCATAAACGTGGAATCATCACTGGCGAGGTAACTGCAAATGCCAGTGATCTCATTGGGGTTTGCTGTCCGCCTCAGGGGAACCATCGAAGATATGCGCTCAAAAACACCTTCCAGGTCTGTCCCGAGTACTTCTTTGAGGGGAGCGAGTGATTTTTCCAACATCTCCGTCCTTGTGCCGCCTGGACAGACCACATTACAGCGGACCTTGGCTGGGCCGAAATCCAGCGCGACCTGTTTGGTGAGCATTATGAGACCCGCCTTCGATGAACAATAGGCTGGCATGCCAGGTAGGCAGCGCAGTCCGCCCAGCGAAGCAATGTTTATGATAGAACCGCCGCCGCCCTCAATCATATGCGGTATAGACACCTTCATGAGATACATAGGACCGGTGAGATTTATATCGAGAACCCTGCGCCAGAGCTCAGGGTCCATGTCAACAACGGTTGTACCGCCCGAGTCTATGGCTGCGTTGTTCACCAACACATCGAGTTTGCCAGTGAATTTGAGCGCCATCTCAACCATTCGCTCCGCGTCTTCAAGCCTGGTCACATTCCCGGCGCATGTCAACACTGCCCCATCCGGTAATGATTGGGCCACCTCGTCGAGCTTCTCCTGGCGGCGGCCGGTTATGCATATCCTCGCTCCGTCAGTAACGAACCGCTCAGCAATTGCGGCGCCTATACCAGAACCCGCTCCGGTAATGAGGGCTACTTTTCCGTCTAGTTTCATTTCCAGCTTCCGGTCTACAACCCCAGATAGGCTTTTCTTACATGATCGCTCTGGAGCAGTTCATCACAATCACCCTGCAGACTTACGCGGCCATTCTCCAACACATAAGCCCGGTCGGCGATCTCCAGGGCGCGATGCACATTCTGCTCGATTAGCAGAATGGTTATGCCCTGTTCTCTCAAGTTTTGTATGATGCGGAACACTTCGGTAACGAATAAAGGGGCCAAACCGTAAGAAGGTTCATCAAATAAGCACAGCTTTGGCTTTGACATTAAAGCTCGCCCTATAGCTAACATTTGATGTTCGCCACCACTCAATGTCCTTGCCAGTTGGTTCTGCCTTTCTTGTAAACTGGGGAATAACTGGTAGACCTGTTCGAATGTCCCAGTCCGTTGCTTCCAGGCATGAATAGGGTACGAACCCATCTCCAAATTTTCGCGCACGTTCATATCGGGGAAAATCTTACCTCCCTGGGGCACGTGCGATATACCCAAGCCCACAATAGCATGAGATGGCAGGCCATCGATCCGTTCGCCTTGGAAGACAACACTTCCCGAGGCTGGCCGCAGCAACCCAGAGATCGTATTGACCAGTGTCGTCTTTCCGGCTCCATTCGAGCCGACCAGGGCGACAATTTCGGCCTGGTTGACCTCCAAACAGATATCCCACAAAGCTTGAACCTTCCCATAGCGGGTGTCTACATTACATACTTCAAGCATTTTCTACTCTCCTAAATACACCTTGATGACAGTCTCACTCGTGGCGATTTCCTGCGGTGTTCCCTCGGCGATCTTCTTACCGTGATGAAGCACCATGATCCGGTCGCAGACGCTCATAATTGCCTTCATAACGTGCTCGATCATGAAAATGGTAATGCCCTGAGCACGTATTTTGGAAACCAGTTCCATGGCCTGGGCTATTTCAGTGGAATTCAACCCGGCCATGATTTCATCGAGCAACAAGACTTCTGGTTTGGTGGCTAAGGCTCTGGCGACTTCAAGCAATTTCTGGTTGACCAGAGTCAGGTCCTTGGCCGGGATGGCAGCCATCGCCGATAAACCCACAAATTCCAATAACCTGGCAGCCTCCTCGACAGCCTGCGCTGACGTAACCCGCTCGGGGGTTCCGAAATGCACACCCAGGGCGACATTGCTAATCACGGGCATGTTGGGGAAGATCTTCACCGACTGGAATGTCCTTGCCAACCCCTTCCTGCAAATTTGATGGGGCTTCAAGCCAGTTATATTTTCTCCCTTGAATCTGATCAACCCGGGTTTAGGAACAAGCGCCGCGGAGATCAAACCAAACAAGGTGGTTTTACCAGCTCCATTAGGACCAATCAGGCCCACGATTTCACCCTGATCGACATGGAAGTCAACATCCGAAACTGCGACTAATCCGCCAAAATATTTCGTAACACCTTCACCCTCAAGAATTGCCATGTTCGCCTCCCGTTGCTCGCGCGCGCCACTTTTTGATCAACCCTACCAACCCATTGGGCAGGTACAAAACTGAAACGAGCAAGATAATTCCAAAAAGTAGCATGTAGTAATAAGGGAATTGGGTGATTAAGATTTCTTCCAGATAGGCGAATATGATAGCGCCTAAAACGGGACCAAATAGCGGCCCGATACCGCCGAAAATGGCCATCAGAACCGGCGTAAAAGAAAAGTTCATATTGAAGGCGATATACGGGTCAACATACGTCCACCGGGTCGCCATGATAGTTCCAGCAGCTCCGATGAAAAAAGCACTGATGGCGAAGGTGAAAACCTTCACCAGGGTGACGTTGATGCCAATATGCTCAGCAGCTTCTTCTTGTTCACCAATGCTTTGCAAAGCCAATCCATATTTTGATTGGCGGATCAAATAAGCCGTCAACAGCGTCAACACCAGGATAGCCAGCATGATGAAATAGACCGTGTTATAGTCGACTACCACCACAAATCTGCCGCGGGTACCGGTAAATTTGATCTCGAACCATAAGAGCAGGTTCTTCATCAGTTCCAACAACCCAAAGGTAAAGATGGTAAAATAGATGCCTTTCAGGCGCAAGGTCAGCCCCCCCACAAACAGAGCCAGAGCCGCACTGACCAGGCCGCCTATGAGGACAACAACAAGTAGTGGCATGATAGTGCCCAGAGTGGCGGCAATATAGATACCGACCCCAAAGAACGCCGCTGTAGCCAGGGAAATTTGCGCGGTTGGCCCGGAAAACATGGCCCAACTCGATGTCAACACGATATACATGAATATCGTCGACAGGAATATAGTGGTATATATAGCAGCATAGAAGGGTAAGGTAACCAGGATGATCAATCCAACCAGCAGAATGATTCTCAGTATCAGGAAGTTTTTCGATGTCAAAGTTAGCTTGTTCATAGGTCTACTTCCCCATCAGGCCAGTCGGCTTCAACAAAAGCAAAATGGTGAAAATAATATAATAAGCAACCAGCGCCAGCCCTGGCTCGAAATAGGTTACGATGCTGCCAATCAAGCCCAGGATGAACCCACCTATGAAGCTGCCGGGGATGCTACCCAGGCCACCCAACACAACCACGATGATGGCTATAACGGTATATTCCATGCCCATGACAGTGTTTACGGGATAACTCATGCTGATCAGCATACCGGCGCAGGCAGCCATGGCAGCGCCAAGGCCAAAACATAAAGCCAATACTAGATTGATATTTACACCCAGCAGGCCAGCGGTAGAGGGGTCTTGAGCCGCTGCACGGATAGCTTTTCCCAGACGGGTCTGGGTCAGGAAGATGTAAAAAGCAACCCCAATCAGCACAGCAAACCCGAGGGTGACAAGGCGGTTGGCGCCAAACAACGCTCCCCCCAGATCAACCGGGACAGCTAAATAAGAGTAACCTTTGATTTTAGACCCCCAGGCTATCAGTGCCAGATTCTGAATGATGAATAGCAGACCAAAAGAAGCCAGCATTGAATTGCCCTCGAAGATACCTGGCGTAGCTGAAATCACCGACAGGCGCTTGTATATGGTTCTGTGAAGAATAAACCCCAAGATAAAGGCTAGCGGGCCACAAACAACGAGGCACAATAACGGGTTAATGCCAAAGGCGGTGTATAACATCCAGGTGGTTAAAGCCCCGAGCATGATAAACTCGCCATGCGAGATATTCAGCACCCGGGCAACGCCGTATTGCAAGCTGAGACCCATAGCAATCAATGCGTAAAGCCCACCCAGCAGCAAGCCGGCGATCACGACGTCGAGAATGGTTACAATCATTGATGATTTCCTGGTTCTAGCAACCGTTGGTGCTGGCTGTCTAAAGGTGTAAATTTTTACCCCTTAGACAGCCAGTCTGACGGCATGCTATTTATGCTTATCGATATTGATACTTTCCTTATCCGGTTGGCCACTCGGGCTTGGGATATAGAAACTCTGCGGTAGCATGCTCTTTAGGCCCGACGACTTCATACACTCCGTTCTGCCATTGACCAACCTCTCCGATATGGCAGTCCTTTGACAGCAGCCCGTTCTCATACCAGGTCTCCCCCAGGACCGTATTGAACTTCTCGGTAGCAAGAATATCCCTGATCTTTGTCTGATCTAGCGTACCAGCTTTCTCGACCGCCTGCTTCCAGGTTTCCAGGCTAGCCCAATAGAGCGGGTGCCCCCAGGGATCCTGGACGTCTTCCGGCTTCCCGGCCCAGAGCTTGTCAGCCAGTTCCTTTGCCGCCGCAGATTGCTTGGGGCTGAAGGAAGTCCAACCCGTAACGCCCTCTACCATGGGGCCAAATGCAGTATGGAAGAAACCAAAATTTACACCGGGCCCGCCAATCCAACACTTGGGGTTATAGCCAAGCTCCATGGAGGTGCCGATGGCCGGCATGATTTGATCAGGGTAGGCAAAGCAGCAGAAGACATCCGCCTCGGTAGCCTTGGCTTCTTTGATTACCGGTGACAGGTCCTTAATATCGGGTGGGAGGCTTTTGGAACCAAGGATATCGATACCTTTCTTTGCAAACTCGATACCAGCCACTCCCGAGTACTCGATGCCGTGCAGGTCCGCAATGTAGGTAACGTAGGCTGTCTTCGCTCCCTTCTCTGTCAGCAGGTCTGCAAAGACCGGTACTTGATACCAGTCAGAGAAGCTCAGGGACACGAATATGTAGGGCATGCTGGGCAGCATGTCCTTGAGACTGGTGGCGCCGCCCTCGGCAGTAATCAGCACATAGTTATATTTACTGGCAATTGGGGCCTGGGCAAAGAGGAAAGCTGTACCGGAGGCAGGCCACAGGAAGTCAACCTTGTCTTCCACGATCAACTTCTCCGTTAACCTGGTCATTGTACCCACATCACTCTTATCATCGTAGATGAGTAATTCAATGGGCAGTTTCTTGCCATATTCCTCTACGTAAACGCCCCCATCGGCATTGACCTCTGCAACAAAGGTCTCGTAGACCGGGCGGAAGGCGGAATCGCCGATGACGGCATTCCAGCCGGAGAGAGGTCTTGACATGCCAACCACGATCTTGTCCTTGCTTTTAGCCGGTGCCACCCCACTACACGCCGACATAATCCCGGCGGATCCAACTGCCGCGACTTTGAGAAAATCGCGACGGGTCAAATATTTTTTATTATCCATTGCTCCTCCTTATTTTTTGAAACTATGGATCTGTTTTTATATTTTGCCACTAGATAACAGTTAGCTTTTATACATACTTTCTCTTCTCCTTTCTACAATTTGACACCACACTCTCAGGTAGATAGTTTTTCTCTCAATAACGTAAGATAATAGGGTCTATATACAACTCGTTCTGCGAAGGACTCTCAGGAAATAGAATTATCAGCCGCCTTGCATACTCTGAAAAACATCTACAGATACTCCATCCTGCATTTTGTCGTCCGCTTTTAGCACCCGGCCATTTGCAATGACCGCGGCCCCACGTGTTTCTAAGATCTCCAGATAGGCGAGCAGGTCTTTGACTGTCGCGCCATCTGGAATCTCCACCTCCATCCCCTGTGAAGGTTTATAGCCGGGGACCTGTAAGCTCAACGTCCCGTATAACTTAACCTTCACTTTCATCCTGCACCTCGCTAGAAATCCAAGACGCCGTCCAACTCCTGATCGCTGATCACAAACACCTTGTTGTGCGGAGGCAGGGGTTCTTCGTAGAAGAAGCGGGGCAGGCGATCGTCTTGCTTCGTTAACCCTGCTTTTCTATTGAATTCCTTTTCGGCCTTCAATATTCGGGTGCCCATTCCGAATGGGAAGTATCCATCTTCGAATTTTGCGCCTGTTTTTGCCTCGATCAGTTTTTGGAATGCGCCGAATCCATCAGGATGGAGCAAGGCTACACTCGCCATGAAACATTGTCCCATGCAGTCGAAAGCAGCCATGGCGATCTGTAAAAACCTGGAGGTCTCAGCCTGTCCTTCCGGGTTGAGGGGATCGAGCTTCTTTTCCAGGTACGCCCCAACCACGTTGCCTGCCGTATGATCGGCGCCCATTGGGGAGGTGGCATATGTAACGCCGTTGCCTAACATACCGCGCGGGTCGTAGGCTGCGATGCTTTGCCGTTTGACCACTGGAACCCGGGGGTGGTTGAAGTGCTCACCCACCGCAGCCGGACCATTGCCCAGAATACGGCCGAACTCCGTGCCCCTACCGATTTCTTCTACCATCTCGATAGCTGCTTCGGCATCCCCAAACTTCTTATAGCCGGCATCCATGGCGACAGCCACAGCAACCCCCGTGTTCATGGTATCGAGCCCAATATCGTCACACAGGTTATCGAGGCGGGCGATCACGTCCAGATCGGTAATACCGGTCATGCCGCCCATGGACCAGATGGTCTCGTATTCCAGTGAACTGGTGATGAACTTACCGTCTTTGTCCACATACTCATTGGAACAATGGATCATGCACTGGTCGCAGCCTCGATGAGTGGTATTTCCGCCACGTTCTTTGATGATCTCGGCCATAGCCTCGCCGCTGATCTTCTCCCAACCATCCAATTGGCCTTTGGTGGCATTGTAGCTCGGGAAGGCACCCATTGCATTGACTGGAGCCACCAGGGCGGCCGTGCCGAGGGCGGGCATCACTTCCGCGCTCATGTGATCAGCCTTAACTGCTTCGACGACGGCCTTGGCCGCTTCCTTGAAGGCTTGTGGATCGGTTATGACATCGGGGTTCTTTCCGCGTTGGTCGACAACCAGCGCTTTGAGCCCTTTGGCACCCATCACCGCCCCCATGCCACCGCGGCCGGCTGCGCGGCAAGGACGCCCATCGACATCCGTTGACTGGATCGATGCCGAGGCCAACCGGTACTCACCCGCCGGCCCGATACACATTACCGAACTCTTCTCGCCGTAGGCAGCCAACAGCTTTTCAACTAACGCGTAGGTGCGCATTCCCTGGTATTCCTGAGCCGGCACCAGGCTTGCTTCGCCCTGTGCATCGACGCGGAGCAGGCTGAGGTCCCCGTCCGGTGCCTGTCCCTCAACAATGATTGCCGTAATGCCCAGATGGCCTAATGAAGCACCTATAGACCCACCTGCATTGCTTTCCTTGATACCTCTTGTCAGTGGGCTTTTGGCACCAACTGAAATGCGGCTGGTATTTACCAACGAAGTACCGGTCAGGAATCCTGGGGCAAAGATGAGCTTGTTCTCTGGTCCCAGGGGATCACATTCCGGCGGAACTTCATTGTTGATCATGATTGAAGTCAGGCCCCTGCCCCCCAGCCCGGCATATTCCGGCGACACATCTTCAATTTTGATGGTCTTATCCGTCATGTTTACTCTGACAAACTTCATGCTTGCCTCCGTTATCGATTAATGCTGGTCGCTACATGCGCAAAACCGGTTTGACCACGCGACCTTCTTCCATATCCTTTACAGCCTGGTTAATGTCTTTGAAGGCATAGTACGTGATCATCTTGTCGTATGGGAACCGTCCTTGGTGATATAGCTCGACCAGTTTGGGGATAAACAGGTCTGCGATTGCATCGCCTCCAAGTATTCCCCTAACCGATCGGCCATTCATGATCAGATCCATATCCAGGCTGACTTCCGTGCCAGGAGGCACAACGCCTGTAAGACCACAGACCCCAAGGCGGGGAAGCACATCCACAGCCTGTCGCAATACCTTAGGATTGCCGACGCATTCGAGACTGAATTCCGGACCTCCATTGGTGATATCGAGAATGGCCTTAACCGGGTCAACCTCATTGGCATTGATGGTATGGGTTGCGCCCAGCTCTTCGGCTGCTTTAAGTCGCTCTGGCTTGATATCAACAGCGATGATAGTTGTACAACCACACACCCCAGCAGCGAGGATCGCGCTCATCCCCACCGGGCCAACGCCAAATACGGCAATGGATGACCCTGGTTTGGCTTGAAGTGAATTCATTACTGCACCGGCGCCTGTCATTACCCCACATCCCATGGGACCAAGGATTTCGAGGGGAATATCCTCCCGTACTTTGACAACATTGCGCTCGTTGGCCAAGGCGTAATCGGCAAAGGATGACTGGCAGAAGAATGAACCATGGATTTCCTGATCACCTTTTCGCAAGGTTGTAGTTCCATCCGGGCGGGCGCCGTGAAAATTATGCAGGAAGAAATTCAGACAATAGAGTTCCTTGCCTTGCTTACATGATGAACATGCTCCGCAGTAATCCCAGGCAAGAATAACATGATCACCCGGTTTCACTTTGGTCACACGCGCCCCCACTTTTTCCACAACACCAGCTCCTTCGTGTCCGAAAACACTCGGTGGAGCCGGGATCGGCAAATGCCCAGCCCGCGCCGCCAGGTCAGTGTGACAGATACCGGTAGCGACTACTCGAACCACTACCTCATCATCCCTTGGTTCGCTGAGTTCCAGGTTTTCAATTTTGAATTCTCCCGCCCGCTCGAAAACAACCGCCGCTTTTACTTCCATTTTTTCCTCCCGAAAACAAACATTGACATTAATCCCCCGGCTTGATAGGCTTGGTTTCAATAGCGGTGCTTTGCAAAGCCTATCAGGCCGGTTCCCCTGAAAAACATATTATTTGTATGCGCCGTACTCCTTGGTAGCATCAACTATCGCCTTGACATTTTCCAGCTTGGCTTCGTCAAAGAAAGCCCCATTGCAGATAATGAGGCCACCATCTTTGCCGGCAGTGTCGATGAGATTCTTGACATAGGTTTTCACATCCTGGGGGGTACCCAAATTCAACATGGAGGAGGGCACGTTGCCAAGCAGGCAGGCATTCTTCCCCAAGGTTTTCTTGACCTCAACCATATCTGATTGGTCGACCATCCATACGGTCTTGCCTTTGGGGATGTCTTGAATAACTTCCAGCCGTGTATTCCAGTATCCCTCGAGCGCAGGAAGTGGTACAATCCCTTCTTCTATCAAGCCCAACATGACTTCTCTTAGAGTCGGCCAGAAAAATTTCTTGAACTGCTCATCGGATATGAAGCTATCTGCGCCTTTATGTAGAGGGATGAATATTAAGGGATTGCCGGTTTGTTGTGCACTGGCAACACCCATACCGATCATGAGCGGCACCAGAGCTTCCATGGCCTCGAGGAGCTTATCGGGTCGCCGGTGGATATCCAGCATGATCCCCTTGGTACCACGCAATGTATCGCCGATGACGTCGAACGGCGCCTTGGTGAATCCACCCAATATGTTCGGGAACCCGAACGTGGCTAATGCACCGTCAGCACCACCTATGGCTCCTATCCATTGCAGCGCCTCAGCACCGGCCTCAAAAAGGGCCTTATAGGTTGCCTGTACTGGGGGCAACCCAAAGGGGATGAAGGAGAGGGGAAGTCCGTAAATTTCGAGGATGCCGGGGAGAAACGGCAGCATCGGAAATCCACCTAATGCTCCGAACACGCGTGGCAGGTATACATGGGTGAAGTAACCCGATGGGTCCTGAATCAAGGCGTCATATTCATTCGCCAGCATGTATTCGCCTTCGTTGGCTTGATAGGAGTGTTCCGGCGCAACCCCATGGCCTGGCCAGGCATAGAGCTTATAGTCCAGGATTTCATACATCTTCCCTGAACCGGGTGCGTATGCACCCCAATGCACATCCGGTTCCAACTCGAGCACGAAATTCTGAAAGGCTTCGGCACATTTGCCATAATCGTACATGGCCTCTTCAACGGTCATCCCGGCGTTTTTCCAGGGGAACATGCTGGGAAAGACCGTAACCGGAACTCTGTCCGGCAGCTTTTTCATTTCGATTGCATCTTTGAACCTGAGTATTCGGTCCTTGTATGCTTTTTCCGCTTCAGGGGACTGGAACGGAAGAGGGTTCCCATCAGGACCCTTTGGCGAGAGCTTCCCTTGCCATATCGCCTCAAACTTTTCTTCTTTTGTCAATTGTGCTGTCATTTTTCACCTCCGATTTCTCTGCTGAGGGTTATCACTTGACGCCAACCCATTTTTTGGCGAAGGATATTCCGGCCATGGCGTCTCTACCATAGCCATCAGCATCAGCATATTCTTTGACCTCCTCGTTGATCTGACCACCACCGATCATGATCTTGACCTTTTCCCGCAGGCCGGCGGATTCGATGGCCGCCACTGTGTTTTTCATAGCATCGAAGGACAGGGTAAGGAATCCGCTGAGGGCGACAACTTGCGGTTGGAAATCTTGAATAGCGTCCACAAACTTTTTCGGGGGAACATCCACGCCCAGGTCGAGGACTTCAAAGCCGTTGACATCCAGCATGAAGCTCACGATATTCTTGCCGATATCGTGGATGTCTCCCTCGACAGTACCGATGAGCACTTTGCCGTGACGCTCTCTATCCGGCATATCGGCCAGCTTGGGCTTGATGATCTCCGTAATCTGGTTCATCATCTCGCCAGCCAGCATCAGTTCAGGCAAAAAGTAATCGCCCTCCTCAAAGCATTTCCCTACCGCATCCAGGCCCTTACGGCAGGCATCGAGGACGTCGAGCGGTGAAGTTCCCGCATCAAGCATTTCCTGAGTGATTTTCAGAGCATCTTCTTCGCGCATCTCAGTGATGGCTTTTATCAGTTCTTCAGACA
>CAZLOC010000076.1:0-1637 GCA_964560935.1 uncultured Anaerolineaceae bacterium
ATCTTGCCCTCGGCATTCTTCATCAAGTAGCAACCTGGCTTGGTAGGCAGGGTGTCGAGGATACCCTGGATGTGTTCAGGCATTTCCATACCAGCAATTTTAACATATCGTCAATCCCCAAATTTGGGTCTTGAAGTCCGATTTCGTATGTGCTATAAACGTATATACTCAGTAGATTACGAAATGGATGATTTTGGGGTATTCCTACAACTTTCGTGAAGTACTAACATTCTGTTTTGTGGAGGATGCAATGTCAGAATTTTCAAATGGACCTATGGTTCCTGAGAGTGGCCCGGCAATGTCGATGATCGATACATGGATGGCCGCTATAACCAGGCCAAACGAGAGCACTTTTGCGAGGATTGCGGCCCAACCCGGCGCTTCTGCGTCAAAGGCATTTCTGTGGGTGTTTGTCGCTTCGCTGCTCACTTCTTTTGCCAGTTTTATCGCCCAGGCTGTCAGTGCCGGGGGACAAATGGAAAGTTTGCGCCAGCTTTTGCCACCCGAAATTGCCCGTGAACTGCCCGTTGGCGCAACCCCCTCGATAGGCATCGGGACAATTATCTGTGGCGCGCCTGTCGCTGCTGTTTTTGCGGTGCTAGGTTTTGCGATCGGTGTTGCCCTCATACAATGGGTAGCAAAACTCTTCGGGGGTACCGGTTCTTTCGATAAGCTGGCTTATGCTTTTGCAGCTATCACAGTGCCCGTTTCTGTAATCTCGGCAGTTTTGGCGTTGGTAGGTATCATACCTTTCGTCGGCATTCTAACAGGCTTGATCAGTTTCGGTTTGAGTATTTATGTAATCGTACTCGAAGTGCTGGCTGTAAAAGCAGTGAACAGATTGGATACGGGCAAAGCTGTTGGTGCCGTGCTCTTGCCGGGATTGGTGATCTTCCTGGTTATTTGCTGCTGTGTCATAGTCGGCGTGCTTGCCATGGGACCCATGATTGGTGAAGTGTTCGACAGTATCAATCAGAGCCTGGGCGGTTTTTAGGCATACAAGAAAGCGGATACTTGCTCGCTACTTTTCAAAAAGGATAGCCGCCTGCGCTGGCAGGCGGTTTTTTCTGTTGAGAATTGACGAGGGTATAATGAGCCAAATTTCCACAGGAAGTGATTATGCAAAATTCAATAGAAGTTCTCGTGGGTCAAGTACTACACGACAAAGGTCTCAAGCTTGCCACGTCAGAGTCTTGCACAGGTGGCCTGATAGCGGATCGGATTACTAACGTGCCTGGGTCATCCGAATACTTTCGTGGCGGTATCGTTGCCTACGCTTATGAAGCCAAGGTGGCCTTGCTGGGTGTTTCTTGGGATACCCTGCGCACGTATGGCGCTGTCAGCAAGGAAACGGTGATAGAAATGGCGCGTGGCGCACGCGTTACGCTTGGCGCCGATATTGCGATTTCTGTTAGCGGCATTGCTGGTCCCGGAGGTGGGATGCCAGATAAACCAGTTGGCACCACCTGGATCGGCCTTTCCACTACCGAAGGAGATTGGGTGCGTAAGTTTGTCTGGGATGGCGACCGCTTGCAGAATAAAGCCTACTCTGCCGATGCAGCCTTACAGTTGCTCATGGATTATCTGGAGGGTAATTTGTGAGCATTGTTATTCTAATTTCGGCCATCACCGAGTGG
>CAZLOC010000076.1:1737-12434 GCA_964560935.1 uncultured Anaerolineaceae bacterium
ATCTGGAGGGTAATTTGTGAGCATTGTTATTCTAATTTCGGCCATCACCGAGTGGACCGCTGTTAAAGCTGTGCTTGCCCCAACGGACATTCGAACCACCCCATATGGCGAGTGTTTTGACGCAACGATTGGCTCACAGAATATGACCTTCTTTCATGCTGGCTGGGGCAAATCAGCCTCGGCGGGCGCGATGCAATATGTGCTCGATCATTACTCTCCAGCTGTCACCATCAACCTGGGGACCTGCGGCGGTTTCGAAGGCGAGGTCGAGTTGGATGACATCATCCTGGTGGAGCGGACGTTTATCTATGACATCGTCGAATTGATGGGGGATTTTGGTTCGGTCCCGGATTATTACGCCTCTACCCTGGACTTGAGCTGGCTACCAAGACCCTATCCTTTTCCAGTCCGACGCGGGGTTCTGGCTTCCGCCGACAGTGACCTGCAGCCAGAGAAAATCCCGCAACTCAAGGCGCAGGGAGCGATTGCCGCCGATTGGGAGTCAGCTGCGTTGGCCTGGGTGGCGCGAAAGAATGGTGCGCGTCTGTTGATCCTGCGCGCCGTCAGTGACCTGGTCAGCGAACGGGGCGGCGAGGCTTATGATAATATCGAATTGTTCAAAGAGCGGACAAAAGGTATTATGAGTCGCCTGATCATGCAATTATCCGACTGGATAAATGCTATCGCTCTATAAGCTTTATCGACAAGGATGAATTGTTTAAGTGAAAAGGGACAGCAGTATACCGCTGCCCCTTTTTCGTGAATATTTTTGGGGTCTCTCAAGGGGATAATTCCCGTAATTTATATGCGACGTTTCGGGATCGAAATATCTACCCTGGCTGGTTACGGTCTGGGGATTTGGAGTACCTGTCCCATATAGACCACAGTAGTGTCCAGATTGTTGGCCGCCTGGATTGCTTCCACAGTTACGCCAAACCTGAGCGCGATGTCGCCCAGTGTGTCACGATTCTGAACGGTGTAAAGGATCTGCGTGGGAGTGGGAGTAACAGATGCTGTCGGAGTCAGTGTTTTTGTTGGAGTGGATGTCTCGGTCGGAAGCAATGTTTCGGTTGGCGTAAATGCGATGGTAGCTGTCTTGGTTGCGCTTGGGGTGGGCATCGGTGTATCTGTTGCCCCGAAAGTGGCCGTCACGACCAGAATCTCAGGTGAAGGACAATTACACTGATTATCTGGTTCTGGTGTTTTAGTTGGCGGCAGCGTGATAGTCGCTGTTGGGGATGCGGTGGGTGTAATGCTCGGGGTCAGGGTCGGCGTATTTGTCTTCAATTCGACCAGAGTGGGTAGCTCGGGTCTGCCGGTAAGCATGACATAAATCGAGGATGCCAATATGATAAGCAAGAGCAAGCCTTTGCTTGCATCTGCAAACGTGAAGGGAAACCTGCGTTCCTGACGCCGCCGGTAGGACTCGATTACATCTGCGGGACTGTTTTTTGCCATGGAAGCATCCTTATATAAAACAAATGTACCAGTCAAATATTGCCCGCATCATGCTACAATTACCTGATGAAACAAGCTATTATTCTCACTTCCGATGATCCTGTTCTACGAGAACTGGATTTCAAGCCATATCGCAGTAGTGTTGAACGGCACTTTGAGCGCTTCATGCCGGACCCCGGGCAGCCACAGGAAATCGACATCGTCACTCCCTGGGGCGAAACGCTCACGGCGCAGGCCGGCGATTACCTGGTCAGCGAGCTGGATAAACTCGATGATGTCTGGCCCGTAGAAGCCGATATTTTCGAGAGTACCTACACCATTCTCCGTCCTGGGATTTGCATAAAGAGTGCATTGACTTATCTCGTACCGATGACCGACCTGACCGGTGACGACCCGGATCAGAAAGTAACCGTCTATGCTTTGGAAGGGCCTCAAACAGTGCGTGCCGGCGACTTCTACCTGGCAAAAGGCGTCCAAGGCGAAATCTGGTCCTATCCCAAAGATAAAATCGGTCAGACAATGGTACTTGCTGAGTAATCAGCAGGTATTGCTTTTTTACTCAGCTCCGTGGACCTTTTCTTTCCCTTTTGCAGCGGAGCGTTTTACCCGGGGTTTTCCTTCTGGTATAAGTTGAGCAATTTTTGAAGGGTTGATAATCTCAACCTGCCCACCCGCGTCGCGCGTGAGATCGATCATGTGCTTCACCAGAAATGCGTCATGAGCGATGTGTACATCACCACGCTTGTCGTCGAATAGTGCGATCAACTTCAAATTATCCACGCCGCGCACCATGGCTGAGTACAATGCCCAGCGGTTGTTGCGTTCGAAAACATCATCACCTGGTTTGGGATTGCCAAGCAACTCGGCCTGGTAGTATTCATCCACAAGCGGATGATTGCGCATCTTGTAGAAACGTTCTACCCACTCATCGCCAGCCGGGCTGACAAAACCGCGGACATATGCAGGCTCTGGAACTGGCATATGCGTGTTCACTGGAATGTTGCGGGCAACGCAGGCTTCAATGAACATCAAGTCTCCGCCCGCAGCCATGCCAGCTGTGACAGCCAGATCGTTGGGGTTAGCGCTGGTAGTGTCTAACATACGCTCGATTTCTTTCTTGACATCTTCTTCCAGTTTAGCTGAGAGGGTGCCTATATCGTCTCGCCCGTTAAGCATATAGCCCGCAAACAGGAAGACGCGCCCGCCGTTATGTTTACGCTTGGCAACTTCTTCTACATCTTCTGTTTCTTCAGCGTATTCTTCTTTGTGAATGCGCGCCAGTTCTTCCTTTAGCACCTTGATTCCTGCAGAAACATATTCCGGGCGCATTTCCAATGATTTCAAGATTTCCAACTGCTGGATCGATGATTCGAGGAAGAAAATATTGCGGCGCGATGCGGTCATGGCTTTACGATAAGCGCGCACAACACGTTGGATACTATCTGCTGTCATCACGTGTAGCTCGGCCAACGAGACTAGTGTCCAGTAATCGGCATTTGGGTTTGCTGCCTGGGTTTCGAGCGCAAACTCAAGCGCGCCGCGCAGTTCCGGTAGTTCTTCGCGGATGCAGGCGATATCGGGATCGGGATCGTCTTTGTCGTCAAATCTGTCAGCGAGATGAACAAGGATGGTTGCCAAAGTCAACGCATTGATGCCGGGATAGAACTGGTCCAGGTCAGCCCGGAAACCACGCACATAGATTTGGTAGGACTTCATCAACCAGTGATATGACTCGAATGCCATGCGCAACCGCTTTTCAGGATCTTTCACCCAACGCCATGAATCAGCCCACATTTCCTTGTAGATGCGTCCCAGATAAGCGGTGGATTCGCCATCGCCGGGGAAGTCTTCAAGGATGGATTCGATCTTCACGATTGCTTCGTCCACTTTCCCCAGACGATTCAGGTGGAAGGCCTCCTCTCTCCGGAAAGATAGATTGCGGGTATTTATTTCCAAGCCTTTGCAATATTGCGCCAGGGCCAGCTCGTTGCGTCCCATGTTGGCCAGCGCTTTACCGGCCTGACCAACTGCTTCTTCCTTGATGAGCGGGTTGCTGATCTCTTCGGTCAGCAGCAAAATATCACCGATGCGTTTCTGTCGTTGCGCAATGGTGACGCGGCTCTTCCACTCGTTATATTCACGCCAGAAGCCAGTTGCCAGCGGCGTGCGTAGGGCTTTTTGGTCAGGCTCATCCAGTCCAGTCAGCAAATTGAAAATGGGACTATGAATGGCGTCCCGGTCGGATGCCCAGGTGTCGCGTGTCATGCGAGCAATGGCTTGAATATCTTTTTCCAAAAATTCCGGATCGGGGACACCTTCAGGGGTGATGTGGTAGGGGAGCGTGCGCACGTTGAAGATATCGAAGGGCATGTAAGCGCGTCCCGCTTGAATATGTACGATGCCGCGCTTCCGAAATGCGTGCCGAATACCCAATTCGTAGAAAGCGTTGGCATTGTCGATGCTCAGGTCTGCCAGCACCAGATCGGCTAGGAGCAATTCCTGGAACATATCTGTCAGAATATCGCCTGAGTTGGTCGCTTCGTCTGCGCGGAATGGTTCGAACCCGGCTGATTCCAGCGCTGGTTTGATCAGGGATTGGTAGATCGCATTAAAGTCATAGGGTGAACCATCCCCGCCTTTTTTCTTTCCGAAAGGCATGACCACAAAAGCGTGCGGTCTCACTTCTGGGCGGAGCTTTCGCTTCTCTACAACAGGAGTGGCATCAATAACTGGTTTGGTCATTCCGGTCATCTCCTTTGTCACCCCTAGAACATGTTCTGCTTCTTTTTGCCTTTGTTCTACACTTTGCTCTACTTTCTCACTGACCTGATCAGCAATTTTTACATTCTGTTCTGCTGAAGCGCCAGCAGTGGCAAAGGCTGGATCACCTTCAGCTTTGACTTTGATGACTTCTACAGTAGCTTCCACTTCCTTTTTCCCAAAAAGCTTCTTTAAGGCCATTGGCTAACCTTTCATTTCATCAGTGGTCGGATAGCGAGATAGCAGGTCGTTGAGCACTTCTTTCGGCGTATCTCGGCCTATGTCAACACCAGCGAATTCATCAGCAATTTGTTTCAGGGAATCTGACAGTTTCGTTACGCGAGCGTTGATAGCTTGTCCGATGGCTGCTAGTTCCTGCTGAACGAGTTCTGAAGAGGCCTCTTCGGCCAACGAGCCTAAAACCTGGTCGAAGTGCTCTTCAAGCGTTCCACGCGCCTCATCCATACTTTGGGCCGCATAGCTGACAACGCTATCGCGCATGTGCTTTTTGAACGCGGCATCGGTCTCAACGGCTTTCTTGAGTACATCGTTGATCAATTCGGCTTCTTCCAGTGTTTCCCTGGCAAGCACCTCTTGCATGGACTTGATGTACTCGATATTTTGGCTCCAAAGCACATCCTCGGTCGACTTGACCATCTGGAAGAACTCGGCATCGGTGCGTTCTTCCGGTTCTAATGCGCTCCAGCGATCGTAGATAATCATCAGTTCCATGATGACTTTGCTATAGTTCTTGATCGCGGGATCAAGGTTGCGAAGTTCCTGCCAGCCGATCAGTGCTGCGCCCAGGGAAGCGGTCACTGCAACCCAGATGCTGAATCCATCACCCATGGCAGCCAGGAAAGCCCCAAGACCGCCCGCAACCAGGATGTAAATTTGCAAACGGGTACGTTC
The DNA here is from genome assembly GCA_964560935.1 of uncultured Anaerolineaceae bacterium. Lineage (GTDB taxonomy): Bacteria > Chloroflexota > Anaerolineae > Anaerolineales > Villigracilaceae > JAABUE01. The sequence continues at coordinate 6,868 of CAZLOC010000076.1, forward strand.
TACTTCGAATTGCTGTACTTTGCGAATGTGCCAGGCAAGTTGATTTTCAAGGCGGTATCTGACATATTCGCTGCCGGTTAAATCCTTGAAGCCCGGGTCGCTGTTGGGATCATCGGGATCATAGTAAGGAGGGATTTTCTCTGGGGCTTTATTGAGTACAAGTTCGCCACCTATCCCGCGAAAAACCTGACGTTGGATATTTGCCAGGCGTTTTTCAAGCCACTCGCGGCGATCAAGTTTGTTCTTGAAAAACGTACGGTACATATAAATTTCTTTCAGGATTTCTTCTGCACCAGCACGCGAGACCAGCCAATCACTGCCGTTATAAAACTTATTGACGAACGCAGCCAGGACGGAGGCTGTGATGGGTGTGGCAATCAATAAAACTTTAAGTGGCAGACTTAATATGGCAGGCATGTAGTCTGAGTAAACCTGCGTAATCACAGCAAACAATGCCGCCAAAACACCCAGGATGGAAATCCACCTACGCCAGCGATAATGTGGCTTGGAGTGTTTGTTTGACAACGCGTCCAGTTGTGCGTAGCGCGTCCAGGCAATGTTCAGAATGGGTACAGTGGGTTGATGTTCAACAGCCATATTCATGCCTCCAAAAAAGTCTGTAGTAATCTCTGTACAGGTTATTCATCTGCTGTACCGCCTTGCACAGGCAGGTCCGGGCAGATTAAACGATAGGGTTCATCAAAGAAGAGTTGTTCCCATTTGGTACGGCTCATGTTGGATGTCATTCGTGAACAAGCGACTTTCGTGAGGTTATCTTTATAGATTGATTCAATTTTCGACACATCCCAGAGTTGTGTTGCTTTGAAAGACACCGTTGCCAGATAGGCGTCGTCGTTGGAGAAATCTACACTGGTTACCTCAATAACATGCGGAATACGGGCAACTTCTTGATAAATGGAAAGATCAATCAGGTAAGCAGTACCTTCTTTCCCGCCAATAGCTAAAAATTTGTTGTCGGGGCTGAAGTCCAGTGACAAAGCCTCACCATTTTGCGCGTACTGAGCAACCTGTGTGAATTTATTTTCTTGAACTTCCCAAATATATGTAAGGCCTTGCGAACTGGATGAGGCAAACAGGTTTCCATCATCACTGAAAGCAATTACGTTTATTTGGCCTGGTTCTGTTAATGTTTCAATAACTGTCTGTGTGGCCAGATCCCAAATTGCAACCTGCCCGTCTCCTCCAGCTAGCAATAAATTACCAGCTGGACTATAACTGACTGAAAATATTTCCGTGGTGTGTTCAAGTTCGTGCTGTTTCTCAGCGGTCGCGATATCCCAAACTGTGACCAATTTATTGTTTCCGGAAATTGCCAGATGCTGGCTATCCGGGCTGAATGCAATTGTTGTAATGCCATCTTCATGGGTCAAGGTTGCAACAGTTTTTTCTTGCATGTTATACAGAATTGCATTTGTGCTTCCATCCCCTTCGGCAACGGCCAGCCATTTTGAGTCCGGGCTGAAAGCCATGTCATACGTTAGTTTTTTGGCTGTTATGATGTCAACGCCATCAGTCCCGGCGTTTGTAGAGAGCCACAGATCCTTGTGCAATAACCAAACCTTATAATCATCTGAATTGACAGCCAGCCATTCTCCTGAAGGAATGAAGTGGGCTTCGTGTGAAAGCTCAGGGAAATTAATATAGCCGGCCCGCAAGGATACGATTGAAATATCCCATACGCTGATCCGCCCGTCACGCTCACCGACAAGCAGGCGATCCCCGCCGTTTGTAAATGCCAGGGCGCTGCCGTATGATTCTAGCGGAATTTCCACCACCCTACTGCCTGTATTGACATTCCAAATACGAGCGGTGTAGTCCCAGCCTGTACTGGCAATCCATTGACCATCTGGGCTGACCTTGACTTCTTGTACGAAGTCATCTTGTCGCATCCTTACCTTTTCCGTACCTGACTCCGTATCCCAAACCCTGACTGTGTAGTCATCGGCGACTGTTACGAACCAGTCACTATCTGGACCAAATGCAACATCTTCAAGCCAATCATCGTGAGGAAGTACAAATTTCTGACCACCTGCGATGGTAGACGCCACACGCGCCGTACTGTCTTCGCTAACCGAAACAATCCATTTGCTGTCTGGGCTAAATACAACATAATACACCGTGCTTTCATGTTTTGGCCCGGATATAAATCTATTGTTCGTTCGTTCCCAAATAACTACACTGCCATCTTTTGTCCCAAACACGACATGGTTTCCATTTGGGCTGAATTGTACAGTTGTTACTGCGCTACGAGCAATAAGTTGGTATCGGTCTCGTTGTGATTCCAGGTCGAGCACAGATACCATGTTGTCTTCGCGTGCGACTGCCAGAAAAGCTTCGTCTGAACTGATATCAATGGCGTGTATGGGGGCATAAAAATCATAGCGCTGCAATACGCTACCGTCAGTAACATCCAGTAATCGGACGGTTCCGTCAGCGCTGGCGGTTACGACGATCTGGCCGTCGTTGATAAAAAAGGCATTGACAACCCTGTCGCCGTGTTGCTCACAAAAGACCTGGGTTCCGTCTTTTACTTTCCAAACACAGGCGACTCCGTTTGAACTTGCTACTACAAAGAGGGTGTCATCAGGGCTAAATTGCACGTCGTTGATGCGACTGCCCTGGGAAGCCTGGGTGACGGGAAGGGGCATTTTACTGATGTTTTGCCGCAAGATATTTTCTGCCTGGAAGGATTGTTTCCGTTCCCAGGAGTCTATGGCCAGTAAGGTGCTGGTGAATAGTTCACCCGTTCGGCTCTGATAAATCTGCGCCTGTGCCGCACTGCGTTGCGCCTTGGCTTGATTTTCATTTTCTATTGCCCGGGCCTCATTTTCCTTGGCTCGCGCTTCATTGGCCTTCGCAAGAGCTTCATTTTCTTCAGCCAGGGCCTCGTTGGCCTCCGCGATAGCCTGAGCAGTGGCGGCCGCATGTGCGTTATTTGTTGCCAATTGGCTTTGAAATACCGCATAGATTGCCAATACTATGCTAACAGCGAATGCAAATGAGACGCCAATCAACAAGTTCCGCTGGCGTTGCGAAGCTGCCTTGCGGCTGGTATCAATGTATTCGCCTTGCAACGGCAGGATTTGGCGATTGGCGTCGACTATGGCTTGCGAGCGCCATTGTTCGGCTTCTTCAAGGTCCGCGCCTTGGAGCAGGAAACTTTTATTGCGGTTTTTGTCTTGCCATTCTCTGGCGCGCCGCAAGAGACGAGTGTGTTGCCGCACCCAGTCACGATCAACATTGATCGATTCCAGTATTTTGGAGATTCCAGCATCGTAATCATCCTGCTTGCGCATGTACACCCAATTATGGGATGATAACCGCTCGTGCATAACCGTCCCCTTTTTGGGGTCGCGGTGCAGGATTGGGATGAGCTTCTTATTGTATTTTATTCCCAGTTCCAGTTCGTCTCCGCACACTTTTGACGCCAGCGAGTAGGGGCTGATGACGAATAAGAACGCATCTGCGCCTTCGACGGCGCGCGCGATTTCATCCATCCATTCAGAGCTGGGAGGAATGCCTTCCCAGTCTACCCAGGCTTCGATCTCGCTCGAATCCAGACTGTCATTCAATTTGCGTACAAACTCGGTATCCTTGCGGGAATAGGAGATGAATACGCTTCTTTTAGGAGACTGTGTATCTTGTTCGGACATCGAATCAGACTCAAGTTAAACTAACGTGCAACAAACCAGGCAGCAATGTATCCTTCGGTGCCAAATTTGCCTCTCACATTGATCCATTGATCATTGGCCCCAATTTTTTGTGCCCCTCCGGGCTCTATGATTGTGAGTTCAGTGCCAATGGGCAGGTATTCAATCCAAGTAGACGGGTCAACCACAGGCTTCTTGCGCAGTGCTACAAGTTCGATCGTAGTCCTGACGGTGACCGAAGAGTCAAAGGCCACTGGGGCAGCGGCAGCCGTCGCCTGAGCCGTGGAACCACTGGTATATTTAACATACCAGGCGGCAACATAGCCTTGCCTACCCGTGTGATCTTGCACGTTAAGCCACTGGCCTGTTACGCCGACTTTCTTAATCGTCTGGTTAGCAGGTTCGAGGCTGATGAGTTTTTCTGTGGGTGGAACGCGACGAATCAGGGTGTTATCGGCTATGACGGGTTGTACACGAAAGGATACTTCCTCCGTAGGAACGAGCTCCATGGCTCCGGGAGGAACGGAGACTTTCGGAGCAGATGTCGCTGATGACGTTGATGGTTTTGAAGCAGGCTGGGGCAGAACCGGTTTCGGATCCTTGCTGTCTGACACGTACCAGGCAGCCGTGTATCCCTGCTGACCGGTCGCATCCTGTACCTGTATCCATTGACCTTGCTGGCCTAGTTTGGCTTTTGAAGTGGCTGCATCTTCCAGGCTGAGTAGTTCGGAACCGGCCGTCATGCGCTTCCACAAGTAACCGCCGACAGATGGGTCGGCACGCAAGGCCAGATCGTCTTCGATAACATACAATTTGATTGCATCCTTGGGGACGGGAACCGTTTTTGGTGCTGGTGGGGAGGGTGGGATACTGCCATCGAACCACAGCACAGCGCTGATCTCGGTTTCAAGCGTTGCGCCATTGTATTTGTAACGTTTGGTTAGCAGCACTTCTTTATCCGGGCCATCGCCGCCATATTTATAAGGATCGTAAAGGACATAATCATCGCCCTTTTTCTCTTTTACCAGGATGAAGTGGGTTTGAATGCCGGCCTGCTTGTTCCAGTCCACCTGTAAGATGACCGGTTTGCCGGAGGCAACCGCAGCGTCGATCTGCGCAATCGGGGCAGGAAAGCTCTCGCATGGCTGCATGCTTTTGTACTGCACGTTTGGGAAAACGTATGGGAGAACCGATGGGATAAAGAAAGCGCCCTGGAAACCGCCGGCAGTTTTCATTTTTTCATTGACGGTTTCGGGCGTTTCGTTGTAGCCCATGCCATTGAGTATCATGGTGACCGAAGTCAGCAGACAACCCCAGCCTCCAATGGTTTCGCTGGAATGGCCGAGAGAGGTCTTCTTCCACTTTTCGTCATTCTGGTAAAGATTTTGAGTTTTGAACATCTGCCATCCTCCTGAGTGCAAAGCTTAAAGACATGAAAGCTGAAAATAGTCCTTAAGTACTGGTATTCTACACGATTTGGAATTGATTTCGAATTGAGTTTGCGTAATTGTAAAGGAAAAAAGGATCTTTTCGAAATTCCCCGCTTCCCATCCTTTCTTTTTGAGTGGATGCGAAAATATGCGCTATCATTATTGTGTAGATGCTGGTCTATTCGAGAATCCTTACCTATGATAATTCTATTTCCATTGAGATTTCGCAGACATCCCCGTTGTAGCAGGGGATCTCGTGGAAGCCGACCTTTCGATAAAAATCCAATGCGCGGACTTGTTCAGGGCTGGTTTGCAAACGGAGGCGGGTATAGTTTTGTTCGCGAGCAAAGTCGAACAATTGCATAATAAGACGGTAGCCGATGCCCTGGCCGTGATACGCATCCAGCAGCCACATGCGTTTGAGTTCGGCAGTGTCCTTGTCAAGCTTTTGCAGTGCACCGGACCC
>CAZLOC010000077.1:0-2850 GCA_964560935.1 uncultured Anaerolineaceae bacterium
GTTCTCGAGCCGGATGCCGCCCGTAGGGATGAAACGCAACCCCGGGAACGGGTCCGACATGGTCTTGATGGCCTTCAAACCACCCAGCGTTTCAGACGGGAAGAACTTGAGCACCTCCAGTCCCAGGTTGATGCCGCGGATCATCTCGGTGGGTGTCACCGCGCCTGCTAAAACGGGGATTTGATGTTCTTGCGCCCAGATGACGACTTCATCGACCATCCCTGGCGAAACGACGAACTGTGCTCCCGCATCTTGCGCCGCCCGAGCCTGCTCCCGATTAGTAACCGATCCTGCCCCGACAAGGACATCCGGCACGTCTCGGGCAACGCAACGAATCGATTCCAGCGCTGCTTCCGTGCGCAGGGTGATCTCGGCGATGGGCAGTCCACCAATGCGCAAGGCTTCTGCCAGCGGAAGGGCGTTTTCGGCGCTCTCGATCTCCACTACGGGGATGACGCCCACAACGTAAAAGCGATCAAAAATGGATGATTGCATTTCTTTATCTCACTGTCCAGCCGCCATCCACCGTCAGGACAGCGCCGGTCACAAACGAAGAAGCATCGGATGCCAGATACAGCGCAGCCTGGGCTACATCTTGCGGGGAACCGAAGTCGCCGGTCAGTGGTTGGAGTTGAAACAGGCGGGCGCGGATGTGATCACTCCCTTGGGCGCGTTTGCTCATCGGCGTGGCAATCAGGCCGGGACAGATCACGTTGGCGCGAATGCTGCGCGGCGCGTAATACGCGGCAATCGAACGCGTCAGGCTGATGATGCCGCCTTTGCTGGCGGCGTAGGCGTGGGTGGCAAAGTCATCGTCGCCGCCCACCAACCCGAGCACGGACGAGATGTTAACGATGACCCCCTTTTCCTGAGCCAGCATGGCTTGAAGAGCATACTTGCAGCAATAAAATAAACTGTCCAGGTTGAGAGCCAGGGTTTTATCCCATCCGTCGATGGTACAGGAATCGGCAGGGCCGTCACCCCATTTGCGCCCGCTGCCGCCTGCCACATTAACCAGCACATCGATATGGCCGTAGTCGCTGACCACGCTTTCCATAGCGGAAGCAACCTGCGGGGCGTCGGTGGCGTCGAGGATTCGGCTGGAGCCAGGATGCGGTCCGTTTAACGAAGCCAGGGTCTGGGCAGCAGAGTCGGCCTCGATGTCCAAAATAATGACTTGCGCACCCTCCACGGCAAATAGCTGTGCGGTGGTTCTCCCAATACCGCCTCCGCCGCCTGTGATGACAGCAACTTTGTCTTCGAGGGCGGGCATCAGCGGCAATTCCCATAGACTTTTTGAACGCGGGCGCGGTAATCGTCATAGCACTCGTCGAAGCGCTGCCTGGAGGCTTCGCCCCCAATGAAGTAGCTGCTGGTGAGCACGATGGGCGGCTTACCGAGGGCGGTCAGCTTTTCGGCAACCCGGCATTTAAGGGCATTGGTGACCGCCGCCGCGCCAATGGTGGAGCCCGGCCCGACCGGCTCGACCAGGCCAGGGACGTGCACCAGCGCATCTCCGCCGGGCGTACAGTTGTCGATAACGATATCAGCGATGTCGGGCAGTTTTTTGCCGCTGCTGTGCGGGGCCGGGGAGGCTTTACAATGTTCGAGCGATACGACGGCGATGACAGGCATATTCTGGCGTTTGGCTTCGAGCGCCACGTCGATGACGACTTCGTTGATGCCGCTGTTGGAAAAGATCAGGAAGCAATCGGGAGCGGCAAAGACAAAGTTGCGCATGATGACCTGGCCGAAGCCTTCGACATGCTCCAGGAACATGGCCTGGCGCTGACCATTCGAGCCGACCACCAGGTTGTGGTAGGTCAGCGATAATTCAACGATGGGATGAAAGCCGGGGAAGCTGCCGTGGCGGGGGAACATTTCCTCCACAAAGATGCGCGAATGACCGGAACCGAACATGTGCACCAAACCGTCTCCAGAGATGGCTTTTGTGCACAGGTCTGCCGCTCGTTCGATGGCGTCCATCTGCGTGTTGGTGATGCGGTCGAGGATGACCTGGGCCTGGGTTAAATAGTCCATTGCGGAATTGGTCATAGTATTACTCTCTTGATGAATAAGCAATAAAAATTCTTCGAACACGAATTTCACGAATGGGCAAATGACACGAATTTTTAAGAAATATTCGCGAAATTCGTTCATTAGCGGCATTCGCGTTAAAACACAGTTACCTTCAAGTCTTCATAGGTCGAAAACGCTTATCACATACAGATTGTCACTGTTGTAATATCCATCCACATTACTTTTCTGAAACAACTAATCACAACAGGTTTGGGTGGTGCTGTATTCATAACGGTCGGCGCGATAGTAGCTGGCCGAATATTCGATCAGTTCGCCATCATCGAGGTAAGTGGTCGTGCCAACGAAAAGAAGCGGCGTACCTTCCTCGACTTCCAGTAGTTCGGCGCGGTATTCATCGGCGGCCACGGCGCGGACAACATGGTCAATACGATTGATCATGAGCTGGTAGCGGGTGGCAAGCGTTTCATAGAGGGATTGATTGGCGAAATCTTGCGCCTCGATCCCGGCGCAACGTTCACTCAGGATTGTCGTCGTCTGGTGGCAGATGGGTTCGGAGTCTCCCAGCCGTAGACGCTCCAAGGTCAGGCAGGGTTTGCCCCGGTAGGCTTGCAGGGCAGGGACATCCATGTCGACGACGCCAATCTGCTGACTGAGCAGTCGCGAGTGTGGGACGCGTCCCATCTCACGCATCTGCTGGCTGAAACTGCGATCCAAGAAGAACTGGGTGTGGCTGGGTTGCTCACGGACGAATGTGCCACGCCCGGCAAAACGCTCGACCAAGTCCTCGTCCACGAGGCGGGCAATGGCCTG
>CAZLOC010000077.1:2950-12328 GCA_964560935.1 uncultured Anaerolineaceae bacterium
TGCCGGGCATGGCGTGCGAGATGTCGATGCCGCCCAGGAATGCGACTTGTTTCCCGTACTTCTCTTTGACAGCGGTCAGATCCGTGGCTGGTAGCGGCTCAAGCGGGTGGATAACGTCCACTCCTAAATCGATGATGTCTGCCAGCAGATTGGTGATGGCGCCGTCGCTGTGCAGCATGACCTTTACATCCGGGTTATGTCCCTTGACAATATTGACCAGCCGCGCCATGCAGGGTTTGATAAATTTGCGAAACATCACAGGCGACATGATTGTGTTGGTGTTCCCGGCGTAGTCATCGCCAGGCAGTTCGATCATGTTGAAATATCCTCCGCCTGCTTGCATGGCAAGTCCCAACAGGCCTTCGAGTATGCTGGTGATCTTATCCAGCAACGTTTGGGCGAACTCGGGATTGAGCGCCATGTCCATCAGGAAGGTTTCGGTGCCGCGTAAGTCACAGGCAGTCTGGAAAGGGCCGTGGGAAGCAACCATACGCATGACCACGAAGTAACCGGTTTGCTCATGTAACATGCGAGCGCGCTCAACGACCCCAGCCATCCAGCGCGGGTCAGACAGGTCAGGCCAGCGGACGAGACGGTCGATATCGTCTATGTTGGAGGCTTCCTTGAGGATGCCATCTCCAGCGTAATAATAGGGCAAGGCACGTTTCCATACCTGTCCGTACGAGTCGTAGAAGGTGTTGGTATCTTCGCCAGGGGTGACCGGGCTATTGGGCAGCAATCCCGGCCAGCAATAGCGCATGTCAGTACCGAGCCGTTCAAACAGGCGATCATCCATGTAAGAAATGCTATGTCCGCTGCGGAAAGGGGATACAGGCTTGCCTAGCTTGAGAAAGTCGACCAGGCGCAGGTAGAGATCGTCTACGATGCCGTAGGGGCCGCCGCCCAAAGCCAGGGGAACGGTATCAGGTTCCTCGTGAGTCAGAGCCGTGAGCACGCGTTGGCGAGAGGTCATTTTTGCAGGGGTCATCAGTGTTCGCTCGATTCTGTCAAAATGTCCGTACAATAAAACAATTCTATCTTATTGTCCGATTGTCCGCAAGATTGACGTGTGAAAAATGTTACTATATAATGCAAATGTTCGGACATTTGACATTTTCCCTGGAGGCGATCCCATGCACAAAATAGCAATGCTCGGCACAGGCCTGATTGGCCGTTTTTATACGATGAGTCTGCTCAATTTCCGTGGAAAAGATGAGATCAAGGTCGCTTGCGCAGCCAATGCAGAGGATGCCAAAAATTTTGCGGATGAGTTCGGTATCCCGCGCTGGACAGATGATATGGCCGCAGCGATCCGGGACCCGGAAATTGACACCGTTATTATCGGCATTCCCAATCACCTGCACAAAAAAGCCGCCCTGTTGGCCGCCGAGGCCGGTAAGGCGGTTTTGTGTACCAAACCGCTGGCGACCAGCGGCCCGGAAGCGCTGGAGATGCTCGAAGCAGTAGAGAAAGCGGGTGTCTTCCATGGTTATCTGGAAGACCTGGTCTATACGCCAAAGACACTCAAAGCACTGGATGCAGCGAATAAGGGTGCCCTTGGCAAGGTGCTCTGGGCACGTTCGCGCGAAACGCATGGCGGTCCGCACAGCGACTGGTTCTGGAACAAGGAACTATCGGGCGGCGGCGCGATCGTGGATATGGGCTGTCACTGTATCGAGATCGCGCGCAGTTTCATCGGCAAAGATAACCGCCCATTGGAAGTAACCTGCTGGGCAGACACGCAAGTCCACCCGATCGATGCGGAGGATCACGCAGTAGGGCTGGTACGCTATGATAGCGGCGCGATCGGCCAGTTCGAGGTCAGTTGGACTTTCCGGGGCGGCATGGACCTGCGCGATGAGGTTTCAGGCACGGAGGGCACGGTCTGGTTGAACCACTGGTTACGCACTGGATTTGAGATGTTCACCAATGTGGGCCAGGGCGGTTACGTGGCCGAAAAAGCGGAAGGGGATACCGGCTGGCTGTTCCCGGTGGGGGATGAAATTGGTGGACTGGGTTATGTCGAAATGTTCCTCGATATGTTCAACTCGATGGACGCTGGCAAAGCCCCGATGGAAACCTTCTATGACGGGTATATTGTCAATACGATCATCGATGCCTGCTACAAGGCTGCTGAGACCAAAAAGTGGGAACCGGTTGAGATCCAGAACTGGCGCGGCGGTAGTGCGGCTGGAGGGGCGGATACAGCGCTCAAGGATTACGATGCGGAGCATTACCTGATCAAAGAAGAACGCATGCCTAACGGTAACCTCAAGATCATTTTGAAGAATAAACAGACTGGTGAAATCTCACAGGTCATTAAAGAATAGAGCTTGGTACGAGTATAGCTCAATCACTATACCCGTACTCTTTTTAGCGGCGCAATAAACACAAACTTTGTTTTCAATTTATACAAAGTTCTTAATATTAAAACCAAACAAAGGTATTGAATTTACAAAGTAATTTTGCTATAACTCTATTAAATTGTGCTGTATTACACAAAAGCAACTGCACATCATATAACCTATGACCCAAAAAGCTGCGCCTGCGAGTAAGAAAAAAAACTTCATTAAGGCTCCCGTCTTATTAAGTTCGGCGGAGGCGGAGGTCATGCGGGCATTGAGGAAGAACGGTCAGACCTCGCGTGCAGAGGTCACGAGCATTACCGGTTGGTCAAGAGCAAAGACATCCCAGGAAGTCAATGCACTAGTGGAAAAGGGTTATCTAGTGGATGCGGGTGAGGGAATCTCGAAAGGTGGGCGTAAGCCGCGCCTTTTGCGTTTTAATAGCCAAATAGGATATGTTGTCGGTATTGATATCGGTGCAACCAGTCTGGAAATCGCGCTGGCTGATGTGAACGGATCAATATTGAGGCGAGTGACCGAACCTGCTGATGTCCGCCAACCGCCGGAAGAATTGTTAGGGCGATGCAGCGTGCTGATCCTTGAAATGGTTGTTGCGCAGGGTGTTCACCCGGAGCAAATCTTGGGAATCGGGGTAGGAGTACCGGGACCAGTAGATTTTGCGCGTGGCGTCCTGGTTGCGCCTCCCCTGATGCCGGATTGGGAAAATTATCCTATCCGTAATTTTTTCAAGGAAACCTTTACATCTGCCTTTGTGGTAGTAGATAATGATGTCAATATCATGGCCTTGGGGGAACAGCGCTCCGGTGATGCAGCCAATGTCGATCATTTTCTGGTCATCAAAATCGGTACGGGTATCGGATGCGGTATTATGGCCAGCCGAAAGATCCATCGTGGCAGCAACGGAAGCGCAGGCGATATTGGTCACATCTGTGTAGACAAGCAGGGCCCGATCTGTCGCTGTGGCAATCGCGGCTGCCTGGAAGCGATGGCAGCCGGCCCTGCTATCGCTGATAAAGCCATGCAAGCGGTTCGCGACGGTAAAAGTGAATTGCTGCGGAAGATGATGGAAGACAATCATGGGGTACTGTCACCTGAAGATGTAAACGCTGCCTGCCGGGAGGGGGATGAAGCCGCGTTGGAAATCATTCGCGCCAGCGGCCAGATGATCGGTGATGTGTTGGCCGGGCTGGTAAACTTCTTCAATCCAAGTCACATTTTTATCACCGGGGGGATTGCTAACTTTGGCAACCATTTATTGATTGCGATTAAACGCGCGGTCCTGCGCCGGTCACTTCCCCTGGCAACTACACATCTTGCCATCAACTTTTCGAGAACTGGCTCCGATGCAGGCGTGCTTGGAGCAATCATGCTGGCATTGGAGTATCTTTTTGTAGTCGAAGATGATCTGCATTATTCCTTCTAACTGTTTATGAGGAAATAATGAAAGGAGGTTGTGATACCCAAAGAAGAGAAACTCACCAACAAATTCAAATTTCACGAAAGAATTCGAGAGGAGAACACATGTCTAAAAAACTGTTTACTATTTTGAGCACCTTGCTCCTTGTGACACTATTACTTGGAGCGTGCGGACCTCAGCCAACCGAGGCTCCTGAGCCTGTTGCCCCTGAACAGCCTGCGGCAACGGAAGAACCCGCAGCACCTGAGGAACCTGCGCAAGAGACCTTCACGATCGGTATTTCGAACCCGTTCATCAGCAGCGAATACCGCACGCAGATGATCGCCGAACTGATCGAAGTCAACCAGGAATACATGGATCAAGGCATCACGACCGAGCTGGTGATCGAAAGCGCTGACACAGACGTGGCCGGCCAGATCCAGCAGTTGCAAAACCTGATCGCCAAGGATGTGGACGCCATCCTGGTCAACCCCGGCGATGTCAGCGGCTTGAACGCGACCCTCGAAGAAGCGGTTGCCAAAGGCATCATCGTGATTTCGGTGGACCAGGAGTTGAACGTGCCCGGCGTGTACAACGTGGGCATCGACCAAAAGGCCTGGGCCATGACCAGCGCCGAATGGCTGGCTGAGAAACTGGGCGGTGAAGGTGATGTGGTGCAGATCGAAGGCTTCCCCGGACACCCAGCCAACGTAGCCCGCATGGAAGGTGTAGCCGAGGTCTTTTCCAAGTATCCCGGCATCAATGTGCTTGCGACCGATACGGGCAAATGGGATGAAGCCACCGGCCAGCAGGTGATGTCGAACTTCCTGGCTGCCTATCCAACCTTGGATGGTTACTGGACACAGGATGGTATGGCAATCGGCGCGTTGCAGGCCGTCATGGCTGCCAACCCGGCTGTCTGGCCACAGGGCGTGGGTGAAGGCCGCTGCCAGTATCTCAAGCTGTGGGAAGAAGCGCTGACAATGAACCCGGACTTTGACTCCATCGCAGTAGCCAATCACCCCGGCGTTTCCCCGACTGGCCTGCGCATTGCAGTCAACATGCTGATGGGCAAGCAAGTCGATGAGAGCAAGCTGGGCGGCGTGAACGGTCTATCGTTCGTCTTGCCCTTGGCTGCTGTCATCACCAAGGAAAACCTGGATGAAGGTCTGGCGATGTGCGAAGGCCAGCCGGATGCCTACCTGCTCGACGACATCATGACCGACGACGAAGTGCAACAATTCTTTGTCCAGGAAGGCGCTGCCGAACCCTTCACGATCGGCGTTTCGAATCCGTTCATCAGCAGCGAATACCGCACGCAGATGATCGCTGAACTGATCGAAGTCAACCAGGAATACATGGATCAAGGCATCACTACTGAACTGGTGATCGAAAGCGCCGACACAGACGTGGCTGGCCAGATCCAGCAGTTGCAGAACCTGATCGCCAAGGATGTGGACGCCATCCTGGTCAACCCCGGCGACGTGAACGGCCTGAACGCAACGCTGCTCGAAGCGTTGTCGAAAGGTATCATCGTGATTTCGGTGGACCAGGAGTTGAACGTGCCCGGCGTGTACAACGTGGGCATCGACCAAAAGGCCTGGGCCATGACCAGCGCCGAATGGCTGGCTGAGAAACTGGGCGGTGAAGGTGATGTGGTGCAGATCGAAGGCTTCCCCGGACACCCAGCCAACGTAGCCCGCATGGAAGGTGTAGCCGAGGTCTTTTCCAAGTATCCCGGCATCAATGTGCTTGCGACCGATACGGGCAAATGGGATGAAGCCACCGGCCAGCAGGTGATGTCGAACTTCCTGGCTGCCTATCCAACCTTGGATGGTTACTGGACACAGGATGGTATGGCAATCGGCGCGTTGCAGGCCGTCATGGCTGCCAACCCGGCTGTCTGGCCGCAGGGTGTGGGTGAAGGCCGCTGCCAGTTCCTGAAGCTGTGGGAAGAAGCGCTGACGATGAACCCAGACTTTGACTCCATCGCAGTAGCCAATCACCCCGGCGTTTCCCCGACAGGCCTGCGCATTGCAGTCAACATGCTGCAGGGTAAAAAGGTCGATGCCGCTAAACTCGGCGGCGCCAATGGACTGTCGTTCGTCATCCCACTGGCGGCTGTGATCACGTCTGAGAATCTGGATGAAGGTCTAGCGATGTGCGAAGGCCAGCCGGACGCTTTCCTACTCGATGACATCATGACCGACGACGAAGTCCAACAGTACTTCCAATAAAACAATGCCTAAGTCGCTTTCCGCCCGCAATATCGTCAAACGCTACGGCGGCGTCGTAGCTCTCTCAGATGGCAACCTGGATGTTCATACCGGGGAAGTCGTGGCTTTGATCGGCGCAAACGGAAGCGGCAAAAGCACAATGAGCAAGGTTATCAACGGAGTAGTTGTCCTCGACGGAGGGCAACTACTCCTTGATGACAAACCTGTGCATCTGTCTTCTCCGCAGTCGGCCAAAAACTTGGGCATTGCCACCGTGTTCCAGGAATTGAGCCTGATTCCTCAGATGACCGTTGCCGAAAACATCTGGTTGACACGTGAACCGATGACAGCATATGGAACAGTCAACCGCAAGGCAATTATAGAGAAGACGAATGAATTATTGACATTATTCCAAGGGACATACAAAACGGATCTCCATCCGGACGATCCAGTTGCTTCCCTGCCCTCGGACGAAAAACAAATCATTGAAATTTTAAAGGCTATCATCTTCGACCCGTGGGTGATTATCCTTGACGAAGCAACCGCCAGCCTGGACAGCCGCCAGGTGCAGCGTCTGTTCGAGTTAGTGGCAAAATGGAAAGAAGAAGGCAAAGCAATTGTGTTCGTCTCGCACCGCATGGAGGAAATTTTCCGTATCGCGGATAAATACAGCGTTCTGCGCAACGGCAAGACCGTCGGCGCGGGCGACATGAAGGGTATTAGTGAGAAAGAATTGGTAAAGCTGATGATCGAGAAAGAGTCGGTCTTCAGCTTCTCACGCGCCGACTCAAAGAATGGGAAATCAAATAAGCCGGTTTGCCTGGAAGTAAAGGACCTGCGGACAGATACCTTATACGGAGTCAGCTTTAGCGCGCGAGAAGGCGAACTGGTCGGCATCGGTGGCTTGCGCGGACAGGGTCAGCGCGATTTGCTGCTATCGCTGTTTGGCGATATCCCATATTCGGGAACGGTCAAACTCTTCGGTAACAAGATCAGGCTCAAGCACCCGCGCGAAGCGATGAAGCTCGGTCTGGCGCTCGTTCCGGGTGACCGCGCCAGGGAAGGTCTGCTTTACATCCGTTCCATACTGGAAAATCTGCAATTACCATCTTGGTCGCGATATGGTTTCCCATTGAAAATCAATAAAGCAAAAAACGATGCTGCCCAGGTGGGTGAAAGCCTGAACCTGAAAATGGCTGGCCTGGAAGAGCCGGTCAACAGCCTTTCGGGTGGTAATGCGCAAAAAGTGGTGCTCGGCAAATGGCTGATGCGCAAACCGAAGCTGCTTTTGCTGGACGACCCGACCAAAGGCGTGGATGTGGGCACAAAGGCTGAATTCTATGCCCTGCTTACCCAATTATGCGAAGAAGGAAAAGCGATTTTATTCTACAGTAGTGATGACGAAGAACTGGTTGGCTTATGTGACCGCGTATTGGTGCTGCATGATGGCATGATCCGCATTGAATTGTCAGGCGAGTCCCTGACCAAAGAGAATCTGGTCTCCGCCAGCCTGGGGGCCTTGGACGGAGGGGTGTTATGAAAAAACGCTTTAATTGGGATTTCTTGATAACGCGTTACCCGGTGTTCTTCCCGCTCATTTTGTTGGTCCTATCCATTGCGATTAATTTATTCCTGCAACCCAACATGTTTGCACTTGACACAATCAACAGCAATATGCGCGTCTTTTTGCCATTAATCCTGTTGACTGTCGGGCAGGCGATTGTCCTGATCGGGGGCGGCATTGACATTTCTGTGGGTGGGATTGTGTCTATTGTCAATACGATCCTGGCTACCCGTGTTGGGCTGGACGGCACGCCTGAACTGATGTGGCAATATGTACTGATCTCCCTACTGGTTGGCGTATTTGCAGGGGCGATCAACGGCTTTTTCATTGCCTATTTGCGCCTGCAGCCCATCATTACCACCTATGCTACCAGTTTCCTGTACGCCGGATTTGCTCTCTTCATTCTACCGAATCCGGGAGGCGGCATCCCTGCGGACGTCGCGAACCTTTATCGCACCACGACGCCCCTCAGCCTGCCTCTGGCCTTTTATGTGATCGCCATCCTGTTACTGGCCTGGATCTACGTCAGTTCCACCCGTTATGGGAAATATCTCTTCGCGGTAGGCGGCAAAGCAGAAGCAGCCTATGAGACAGCCGTGCCGGTGACGCTGGTGCAGTTCAGCATCTATGTCATCTCAGGCTTCATGGCAGCGCTGGCCGGCATCGCCATTACCATGTTGAGCGGTTCCGGCAATGCGGATATCGGCAACTCCATGACTTTGAATTCCATCACTGCTGCGGTCATTGGCGGGAACGCGTTTAGCGGCGGTATCGGTGGGGTAGCTGGCCCGGTGATGGGCGCGGTCACTCTCAGTCTGATCCAGAATATCATCTCATTTGCGCACATTGATACCTGGTGGGAGACGCTGGTCAAAGCGACCATCATTGTTGTGGCGCTGGCTGCTCCCGGTGTCATTAATCTGATCCGCAGGAGGAGAGCATGAAACGTTTCACCATCACTCCTCCAGTTGCCGCATTGATCCTGGCGATTGCCTTGTTCCTATTATCCGGCTTTTTGCCCAACAGCTACGGCAGCGACATTGATGTCGCTATGGCGCAGGCGACGAATATCGTCCGGCTGGCAGTTTTTCTGGGCGTGATCGCCGCAGGGCAGACCCTGGTCATTATCAGCGGCTCCGAGGGCATCGACCTGTCGGCCGGTTCAGTGGTCACGCTTACAGCCATCTTGACTTATGTATATGTCAGCGGCCAGGATGATAAAGTATTGGTAGCTTTGCTAATTTCGCTTGTGGTAGGCGCACTTATCGGATTCTTGAACGGTATCGGCGTTACTTTCTTGAAAATCTCCCCCTTTGTGATGACGCTGGGTATGTCTGGTGTGGTCACGGGGGCGATCATCGTTGTCAACCACGGGAATGTGAGCGGGAAGGTTGCACCCATCATGACCCGCTTGATTGCCCGCCCGATCTCGCAGTCAATCCCCATACCCGGTGCCATCGTCATCTGGCTTATTTTTGGCGTGCTGATGTGGCTGCTGTTGGAACGCACTACGTTTGGTAAAAACCTGTTTGCCATTGGTGTCAACCGGATCACGGCCAAGCTTTCCGGTGTCAACGTGACCTGGACAAACCTGGCGACCTATTCATTGGCTGGGGCGCTGGCCGGGTTTGGCGGTTTCCTGTTGGTTGGCAACACAGGAGTCGTCCTCATCCAATTGGGCCAGCCATACCTGTTCCCGTCCATTGCGGCGGTGGCCGTCGGCGGGACGCTGCTTTCGGGCGGCAAGGGCAGTTACTGGGGCACAATGGCAGGCGCGATTGTGCTGACGCTCATCACCAGTCTGCTGACCACCATGCAGATGCCCGATTCCGTCCG